>RKRX01000098.1 GCA_007571185.1 Oceanicaulis sp. | reverse complement strand
GGCCCGTGTCCTGAAGACAGAAAGCGCGCTGGGCGCCTTGCTGGATCCCATCGCGGACAAGCTGCTGGTGGGCGGATATCTGATCGCATACTGCGTGCTCAGCGGCTTTGACCTTTGGCTCACTCTACCCGTATTGATCATCCTGGGACGGGATCTGGTGATTACCGGTTTGCGATTCGCCCGCCCCCGCCGGGGCGTGTTGACCGTCACCTGGACAGCTAAAGCCAAGACCGCCTTACAAATGGGCGTTGTGGCAGCGCCATTCTTTATGATCGCCCTAGGCTGGTTCCCTGTAAGCATATGGTACCATTACTGGATTGGCGCTGTCTGGTTTCTGGCTTTGCTCACGTTGTGGAGCGCGGCGCCATACTGGAATGCATCTTTCGGGAAATAACGTATCTGCTGCACATGCTCCCGCACACATGACAGGAACGATCACGGGGAGCAGAAATTCCCGGTCAAGCGGGTTATCCTGTGCGCCAATATACAAGCTTGCCGGGTGCGTTTTGCGCCGCCTGAGAGCACAAGGTTAAAACAGATCGCCCTGTTCAGAACTGGAATCCGGCTTATGCGATCTGGATATGGGCTCGGTCATGATCGGTCTTTGTGGCGACAACTCTGACCGAGTGATGGCGCCTTTACCCTTAATCACAGCCCGAAGTTCGCCATCATCAAAGATCAGACTCACCGCCTGGCCTTCGTTCAGGACTGCGCCCCGGCGCACCAGGCGACCTTCGGCGTCCCTTACCAACGCGAAACCACGTTTGAGCGCGGATTTATGCGACAGAGTCTCCAGACGAGCGTCCAACCCTTTCAGGCTGTATTCCATACTCGACAGCGCCCGCAGACAGACCTGACGCAAGCGTGCGCCTGTTGCGTCGAACCGGTGAACCTTGCGATCAAAATCGCGTTTGAGCCTAACCGGGCGTATCTGCAAGGTCAGCGCCTGGAGCCGGGCCTGCTTGCGCTCCACCCCGATCCTTGCCGATTGACCCAGCCGAGACGAGACAAAATCAAGGACTTGCACGCGCTCATTGAGCAGGGCCGTGTGTCGAGGCAACCCGCGGCTGGCGGCTTTAAGATCGACCTCCTTACGGTCAAGATTACGCCTCAACGTTGTCATCAGGCGTGCGTTGATGATGGTGATTCGCTCAATCAGCTCCCTCCGTACAGGCACCGCCATCTCCGCTGCCGCTGTGGGTGTGGGGGCGCGGCGATCCGAGGCATGATCAATCAGCGTCATGTCGGTTTCATGGCCCACCGCCGAAATCAACGGAATGCGCGACTGCGCTGCGGCACGCACCACGATCTCCTCATTGAAAGCCCACAAATCCTCGATTGCCCCCCCGCCTCTCGCCACGATCAGAACATCGGGGACCGGCACGGGACCACATGGCGTGAGAGCATTGAAGCCTTCAATAGCATGCGCGATTTGCTCAGCAGCGTGATCGCCCTGCACCAGCACCGGCCAGAGCAGCACCCGGCGGGGAAACCGGTCGTTAAGGCGATGCAGAATGTCCCGGATCACAGCGCCGGTAGGAGAAGTCACCACACCGATCACCTGCGGCAGGAAAGGCGGCGCCTTTTTGCGATCAGGATTGAACAAGCCTTCAGCAGTCAGCGCTTTCTTGCGCGCTTCCAAAAGCGCCATCAGCGCGCCTTCACCTGCAGGCTCTATACGCTCAATGATGATCTGATACTTGGAACGCCCGGGGAAAGTGGATAAACGCCCTTCGGCCACCACTTCCAACCCTTCCTCAAGCCGGAAACCTAGGGATGCGGCGCCGCTCTTCCATATCACTCCGTCAATGACCGCCTTTTCATCCTTCATGTCCAGATAGACATGGCCGGACCGAGCGACCACCACCCGGCCTAGTTCGCCCCGCACGCGGACACGATCATAGGCCCGTTCCACCGTAAGCTTGAGCGCATGGGAAAGTTCGGAAACGGTATACTCAGGCGTGTTGGAAGTACTGCTGTGAGCCATCTGGGCGATTCTAGCCAAGGATTCGCGTCAATGCCATAGTGCAAGCGCTGTTGACGGGCGAATCGGGGAAAGCCATTCACCTTTCAAATTGGGTATGAAGACGAACCTTTCTCACTCCAGAGGCGGATATGAACATTCTCATCATCGGATCTGGCGGACGTGAACACGCTCTGGCGTGGAAAATGTCCCGCAGCCCGCTCGTGGACACTATCTGGTCCGCTCCCGGCAGCGTCGCCATGGATCAGATCGGTCCTTGTTTTGATGTGGCCGTGAATGACATGGAAAACTTGGAGAAACTGGCCCTGCAGCTAGCGCCCGACCTGATCGTGATCGGCCCTGAGGCTCCCCTGGCGCTAGGCATCGCTGATCAGCTGCGCGCACGGGGCTTTGACGTGTTCGGTCCCAACAAGGAACCTGCCAGGCTGGAAGCTTCCAAAGGCTTTGCCAAAGATCTCATGACCAGGCTGGACGTACCCACCGCCGCTTATGGCCGGTTCACACAGGCTGATCAGGCCAAAGCGTTTCTACGCACACTCAGCGCCCCTTATGTACTCAAAGCTGATGGTCTGGCCGCTGGCAAGGGCGTGGTGATTCTTCCCACTCTAAAAGAGGCGGAAACGGAAATTGAGAATATGCTTTCAGGTAAGTTCGGCGCCGCCTCTACCGAACTGGTCATCGAAGAGTTCATGACAGGTGAGGAAGCCAGTATTTTCGTGCTAACCGACGGTGTGAACCGCATCACATTGCCCTCTTGCCAGGATCACAAGCGCCTGCTTGATCATGACGAAGGCCCCAATACCGGCGGCATGGGCGCCTATTGCCCTGCGCCGGTGATGACCGAGGCGCTGCTAGCTGAAGTGGATGAAACCATCACCGCCCCCGTGCTCGATGAGCTCAACCATGCCGGCCACCCCTATCAGGGCGTGCTTTACATCGGATTGATGATCACATCCGAAGGACCCAAGGTGGTGGAGTTCAATGTCCGATTCGGCGATCCTGAATGCCAGGTTCTGATGGCCGCCATGCCCGATGACATCGTACCGGCCTTATTAGCCTGCGCCACCGGCGGCATGCCTGAACGGGATTTTCGGGCGCTGCTGCCCGCCGTGAATCAGACCCGCCCTGCCGTCACTGTGGTCATGGCCGCTCGAGGCTATCCGGGGTCGTATGAAAAAGGTGCGGTGATCAGGAACACTGAGACGGCCGGAGAAATCGAGGGCGTCACCCTCTTCCACGCCGGCGCCGGAACCAATGATGCGGGCGAACTCATCGCGGCGGGTGGTCGGGTTCTGACTGTGACCGCCGTGGGCGTCACCCTAAAACAGGCTATGGAGCGAGCTTATAGCGCCGTGGATGTTATTGACTGGCCAGAGGGCATTTATCGTCGCGACATCGCCTGGCGGGCCTTGGCGAGACAGTAAAGCCCGTGTATGTCATGGAGAGAAAGCGGCTCTAGACCATTCTCGATAACGTCTATAGCGAGAGTGTCCGACTGACGCGTTCGCCGCGCCGCTCAATCTCCACCGGCCAGTCATCCGCGCCATCGCGCTCACGCAGGACACGATCGAGATCAATCAATGTGTTAACCTGCTCATCACCCAAGCTAAGAATGCGATCACCTGGCCGGAAACCGAAATACCGAGCCGCCGACCGACGTTCCACGCGGGTGACCAGCACCCCTTTGATGAATGGATCAAGGCCGTTTTGCTCATTGAAGGCCGGGTTGAGCTGAACGAGCTCTGCGCCCCGCAGAGGGTTCTGCCCTGACACTGTGATCTTTGCGCCATCCACAGATCCGGGAGCGACTTCAGCCAGGACCGTCAGCACCTGTTCTCGGCCATTGCGCAGCACAGTGATATTCGCGATCTCCCCGATCATGCGCGTGGCGAAACGGAAACGGGCGCCCGCCTCGTCATTGATTTCTACACCATCTACGGCGGTCACCACATCGCCCTGTTCCAGACCAGCGCGATCCGCCGCACCGTCATCCCATATCTCGGCCACAATAGCGCCCCGGGGTCTGTCCAGACCCAGAGAGCTGGCCAGATCGGAGGTCACTGACTGCAAGCGCGCACCCAGCCAGGGGCGAATGATCTCACCATCTTGAAGCGCGGCGGCGACCACGGTCTGCACCATCTCAACGGGAATAGCGAAACCAATCCCGTTTGACCCGCCCGAGCGCGAGAAGATCGCGGTGTTCACTCCGATCAGCTCACCATCCATATTCACCAGCGCACCGCCGGAATTACCAGGGTTCACCGCCGCATCGGTCTGGATGAAGAAAGCATAATCGGTAATGCCCACATCGGTCCGCGCCAGCGCGGAAATAATACCGGAAGTGACCGTCTGGCCTACCCCGAACGGGTTGCCGATGGCAAGCACCAGATCGCCCACTTCGCTGTCGGCGGTTTCATCATAGGGCAGAATCGGTAGTGGTTCGTCCGCCTTGACCTGAAGCACAGCCAGGTCGGTGCGTTCATCAGCCAGAAGCAATTCAGCTCTATACTCGCGGCGATCGGAGAGCACCACGGTCAAATCCTGCGCCCCCTGGACCACATGATTGTTGGTGACGATCACGCCTGAGGGGTCCACAATCACACCAGAGCCCAGAGAGTTCACCTCCTGCTCGCGCACCTGGGGTCCAAAGAACCGCTCAAAGAATGGATCACCGGAGAAAGGCGTGCGTTGGGCGATGACCCGTCGGGAATACACATTGACCACAGCCGGCGCCGCTTCACGCACCACGGGTGCGAAAGACAGTTGCATCTGGGTCCGGTTATCAGGCGTCGCGCGGTCATGAGCTATGGCCGGAATGATCGGGGCGCCGATCATCAACGCGAGTGCGAACGCCTTGAGAACAGCTCCAATCATAGAATGATCCTCTTCTGCCATTAGTGTTGAATCACACAAACAAACTCTGATCTGATCACGGATGGATAGAAACAGCTGGCCGGAGCCGGTTACGGTCTCACGAGATATTCAGACACCCCCGCCTGAAGCTGACCTATATTTGTGCAGTGCATCGCGGACAACAAGACCCTGTCGAACATGAGCGCCTTCTGGCCAATCGCACCACTACCGAAACCCATGAATCAGAGTATCCGCGACATTCTGGATATAGGCGCGCCCTCATCGTCCAGCAACTTGCAGGCAAAACATCGCCTTTCTAACGGGGCTAGGCGCTATCCTGCTCGGGATTAAACGACTTAATCTTCCGCACCTTTTCTCTTGGCGGACGGGTCGCGATCAACCAGCTCGATCACAGCCATCGGTGCATTGTCACCATGGCGGAAGCCCGCTTTCAGTACACGACTATAACCTCCCTGACGTTCGGCATAACGCGGGCCCAGAATTTCAAAGAGTTTGGAAACTTGCTCTTTATTGCGGACTTTCGAGATCGCTTGACGGCGGGCGTGCAGATCACCGCGTTTTGCCAAGGTGACCAGCTTGTCCATGATCGGCCCAAGTTCCTTGGCCTTGGGCAAAGTGGTGACAATCTGCTCATGCTCAATCAGCGACGCAGCCATATTGGCAAACATGGCGCGACGGTGGGATGCCGTACGGTTAAGTTTGCGATGAGCAACGCCGTGACGCATGGGTGTTCTCCCTAAATCCGGTCAGAAACGCTTGGCGACACGCTTCCTAGATTTGATCCTCAAGTTTTCTGGCGACATCTTCGATATTCTCCGGCGGCCAGTTCGGTGCATCCATACCCAGATGCAAGCCCACCTGGGCAAGAACTTCCTTGATCTCGTTGAGAGACTTGCGACCGAAATTCGGGGTGCGGAGCATTTCCGTCTCAGACTTCCGGATCAGGTCGCCGATGTAAACGATATTGTCGTTCTTCAGGCAATTCGCCGAACGCACAGAAAGTTCCAATTCGTCGACTTTCTTCAGAAGAGCCGGATTGAAGCCAAGCTCGGGCTCGCCACCCTCAGTTGAACGGGCTTCAGAATGTTCTTCGAAATTTACGAAGATCTGGAACTGGTCCTGCAGGATGCGAGCAGCGTAGGCCACAGCATCCTCAGGTGACACCGCACCGTTGGTTTCCACATCCAGGATCAGCTTGTCATAGTCGAGAATCTGACCTTCACGGGTGTCTTCCACCCGATAGGCCACGCGCTTGACAGGGCTGTACAGAGCATCAATGCTTATCATGCCGATCGGGGCATCTTCGGGGCGGTTGCGATCAGCGGGCACGTAGCCTTTTCCAGTGTCCACGGTCAGGACCATACGCACTTCGGCATCCTCGTCGAGGGTGCAAATTATGTGATCTTTGTTGACGATCTCGACATCAGCAGTTTCCTCAATGTCGCCGGCAACGACTTCACCGGGCCCGCTTTTCTTCAGGATCAAGCGCTTGGGACCTTCGCAATGCATGCTCAGGGCAACTTGCTTGAGGTTCAGGACGATGTCGGTGACATCTTCTCTCACACCCTTGATAGACGAGAATTCGTGCAAGACAGAATCAATCTGCACCGCTGTGATTGACGCACCCTGCAAAGAAGACAACAGAATACGGCGCAGCGCATTCCCCAAGGTCATGCCAAAGCCGCGCTCAAGCGGTCCAGCAATGATTTTGGCTTGACGCACCGGATCAAAGCCAGGTTGAATCTCCGGCTTCATTGGACGGATCAGGTTCTGCCAATTATTTTCAATCATAGACATCATCCCTTCAGGTGCGCGGCGCGCCATATCAAATCTTTGCCTTCAGCGCGTGCGTGCCAACATCAAATCAAACGCGACGGCGTTTGGGCGGACGGCAGCCATTGTGCGGAATCGCAGTCACATCGTGAATCGCTGTGATTGTGAAGCCAATAGACTGCAGAGCGCGTAAAGCAGACTCACGGCCTGAACCGGGACCGGAGACTTTCACTCCCAGTGTCTTGACGCCATGCTCCTGCGCTTTGCGACCTGCATCTTCAGCAGCCACCTGAGCGGCATATGGCGTGGATTTACGCGAGCCCTTGAATCCCATGGCGCCAGCCGAAGACCAGGCGATCGCATTGCCTTGAGCGTCAGTGATCGTGATCATGGTATTGTTGAAGCTGGCATTCACATGCGCGACGCCAACAGTAATGTTCTTACGTTCGCGACGGCGGACACGGGACAGTTCTCTAGCCATTAGCCTGCCTTTTTACTTCTTCTTGCCGGCGATCGGCTTGGCCGGACCCTTACGGGTGCGCGCATTGGTATGTGTGCGCTGCCCACGAACTGGAAGACCACGGCGGTGACGCAGTCCGCGGTAGCAACCAAGGTCCATCAGACGCTTCACGTTCACGGCGCGTTCACGGCGCAAATCACCTTCCACGGTGTAACCTGAATCGATGGCTTCGCGGATCTGCAGAACTTCAGCGTCGGTGAGTTGGTTTACACGCTTCTCGGCGGGGACGCCCACCTTCTCGCAGATTTCCGCCGCCATAGTCCGGCCAATGCCATGGATATAGCGCAGCGCGATCGTCACGCGCTTGTTGGTCGGAATGTTGACGCCAGCAATACGCGCCACGGCACTCTCCCTGTTTCATAAACGCCCGGAACACAAACTTCCCAAAGCACCACGCTGCCAGACAGCACACTCCCAAAGCCGCCTCCGTGAGCGGAGGGCGCTTACTACAAGGGCGCACTGCCCACGTCAACTACGATGGCAGCGTTCCTGCCGCGTTCGACAGACCGAGAGCGACCGCGATACGCGACGCCACCTCGCTCCTGCTCCCCATACCGTTCACATCAGACAGTTTGCCTCGTTCCCGATAATAGGGAATCAACGGCACTGTCCAAGCGTTGTAATTTTCAAGCCGGACTCTGAACGCCTCAATGGTGTCATCAGCGCGGCCTTCTTCGGCGGCGCGCCTTCCCATGCGCGCCACCAACTCATCCTGGTTCACCACCATGCGCACGACTTTGTCAATCCCGGACTTTCGCGATTGCAGGAGTTGGTCTAGCGCCCTGGCCTGAGCCACAGTGCGTGGAAAACCATCGAAAATCGCACCACCAGCGCCTTCGGCTTTTGGCAACCGATCCCTGATCAGTGCGATAACGACATCATCAGCGATCAGATCGCCCCGGTCAAGGATGTCCTTGATCTCGCGGCTCCGTTCATCACCTGCGGCAACTACGGTGCGCAGCATATCACCCGTGGACAACTGCAACCAGCCGTAATCTGCAACCAGACGCCTGGCCTGGGTGCCCTTGCCGGCGCCCGGAGGACCGAATAGAATCAAATTCATCGCCTGCGCCCTCTCAGCCGGGTCTTTTTGATCAATCCTTCATACTGGTGTGCTAGCAGGTGAGACTGGACCTGACCAACAGTATCAAGGGTGACCGACACCACGATAAGCAAGGAGGTTCCAAACGGGAGGATTTCATACCGGGCTCGCAGCATCTCGGGCAAAAGACAGACAATGGTTAGATAACCTGCGCCAATCACCGTGAGACGAGTCAGAACATAATCAAGGTATTCTGCGGTACGCTTTCCAGGACGGATACCCGGTAGGAAACCACCATGCTTCTTCAAATTGTCCGCAGTATCCTCAGGATTGAAAATCAGCGAGGTGTAGAAGAAAGTGAAAAAGACGATCATCGCCGCATAAAAAATCAGAAACAGCGGCTGACCTGAACCTAAAAGCGTAGTCAGCTGGAGCATCCATCCAGGGCTGGACTGGCTGGAAAAACCCGCCAGGGTGGCTGGCAGCAACAACAGCGTGGAAGCGAAAATGGCGGGGATCACGCCTGAGGTATTAAGCTTAAGCGGCAAGAAGCTCGATTCCCCACCCATCACACGGTTTCCCATTTGACGTTTGGGGTACTGGATCAGCAAACGGCGCTGGGAACGTTCCATGAACACCACGAAGGTCAGCACCAGCACGATGCCTACAATCATGGCGATGATCACACCACCTGGCAGCGCACCTGTAGCGCCCTGCTGTAGCGCTCGAACCAGCGCCGTGGGCATTTCGGCAATGATGCCGGCGAAAATGATCAACGAGACGCCATTGCCCACACCGCGCGCGGTGATCTGCTCACCTAGCCACAGCAGGAACATGGTGCCGCCCACCAGGGTCACGACAGTGGTGGCCAGAAAAAATGAACCGGGATCGATCGCGATCGAACCGCCGCCATCAGTGGCTGATTGCATGGCGATAGCGATGCCCAGAGCCTGCCCCGCCGCCAACACCACTGTCAGGTAGCGTGTATATTGGTTGATCTGTTTCCGCCCCGCTTCACCGCCTTCCTTTTTTAGACGCTCTAGGCTGGGCACGGTGGCCGCCATCAACTGCATAATGATGGAGGCGGAGATATAAGGCATCACATTCAGCGCGAAGATCGCCATACGTTCCACGGCGCCGCCAGACATCATGTTGAACATGCCCAGCACACCTTGGCTTTGCTGCTGGAAAGCCAAAGCAAATTGCACGGGATCAATGCCGGGAACCGGCACAAAAGTGCCGATGCGGTAAATCACCAGAACCAAAAGCGTAAACACAATGCGCTTCTGTAACTCCTTCGCCCGGGCAAAAGTCCCGAAATTCATGTTCCGGGCAAGCTGTTCTGCGGCTGACGCCATATCGTCGGATGCTCCCTGAGATAGTTCTCAAAGCGTAGAAAGATCACTTCCCGCTAGGAAACGATCAACCCAATACCGGCTCATTCAGACTTCGCTTCAGTGGTTCTGGCCGTGACAGTCACCTTGCCACCTGCTTTTTCCACTGCCTGGATCGCGGATTTGGAACCGCCGCTCACCGTGAGGTCGAGCTTGGCGATCAGTGCGCCGCCGCCAATCACACGCACGCCATGCCTGGCGCGACGGATCACACCCGCAGCGATCAGAGTGTCGGCGTCCACAGGATTTCCGACATCTAGCTTGCCAGCATTCACGGCTGCTTGTAGCCTGGCCAAAGTTACTTCCGCGAACACCAGACGGTTGGGCTTGTTGAAACCTCGCTTGGGCAGACGCATGTGCAACGGCATCTGCCCTCCCTCAAAACCTTTGATGGACACACCAGAGCGGGATTTCTGACCATTGAAGCCCCGTCCGCCGGTTTTACCTTTTCCCGAACCGATACCACGCCCGATACGGGTGCGCGGCTTGATCGCGCCATTGTTGTCGCTGAGTTCATTCAAGTGCATCGTTTATCTCCTTGAACGGAAAAGCAGAACTCAGTCCTACCTCTCCACGATCTCCACCATGTGAGCGACCTTGCGGATCATGCCTCGGACGGACGGAGTATCTTCCAGCTCACGCTCACGACCGATACGCCCCAATCCCAGACCTTTGAGTGTCGCAATCTGGTCTTTCGGGCGACGGATGGGACTGCCGTTCTGGCGCACCATCAAGGTTTTCCTGTCGGCCATGCACCCCTCCTCAGGACTGGACGGTTGGCGGTGAGCCGGCGCCATCACCCCGGCGCCCTTCAACGAGATGCCCGACTTTGACGCCACGCTTGGCGGCTATGGTGCGCGGACTGTTCTGAGCTTTCAAAGCTTCAAATGTAGCCCGAACCATGTTATAGGCGTTGGATGAACCGGTGGACTTGGTCACCACGTCTTGGACACCGAGCGATTCCAGAACCGCACGCATCGGGCCACCAGCAATCACACCGGTACCCGGAGGCGCCGAACGCAGGACCACTTTGCCGGCGCCCCAGCGTCCTTTGGCGTCATGATGCAGGGTGCGTCCTTCACGCAACGGCACGCGGATCATCATCTTCTTGGCCTCTTCGGTCGCCTTGCGGATAGCTTCCGGCACCTCGCGCGCCTTGCCCTGGCCAAAGCCGACACGCCCCTTCTGATCACCAACCACCGCAAGTGCAGCAAACTGGAAGTTCCGCCCGCCTTTTACAGTCTTGGCGACACGGTTAACCTGAACCAGCTTGTCAACCAGTTCTGACTCAGCGCTATCTTCTCCCCGGCGGCGGCGATCGCGGCCGCGATTTTCTTCTCGTGCCATACGTTCGCTCCTAAAAGTTCAGACCGCCCTCGCGGGCAGCGTCTGCGAGCGCTTTAACACGCCCATGGAAAATGTAACCGCCGCGGTCGAACACAACTTCGGCCAGACCTTTTTTTTTCGCCCGCTCAGCCACACGCCTGCCAACCTCGGCGGCCGCCTCGACACCGGAAGCAATGATCTTGTTGTCTTTCTCCGTGGTGGACGCTGACACCAGAGTCACGCCGTTCGCATCATCGATGATCTGGGCGTAGATATTTTTGGACGAACGGAAGACCGACAAACGCGGACGCCCGTTGGCGAGCCTGCGGAGCCGGGAGCGCGTGCGCTGGGCACGCCGCTGCATTTTTCCTGTAGCAAATTTCACTGCCTGGCCCTTACTTCTTCTTGCCTTCCTTGCGACGAACGAATTCGCCAATATACTTCACGCCGTTACCCTTATAGGGTTCCGGCGTCCTGAATTTGCGAATTTCCGCCGCAGTCTGCCCCACAATCTGGGCATCTGGACCCTCAATAGAAATCTCCGTCGGTTTCGGCGTTGTGATCGTGACGCCTATGCGCGGCGTATAAACCACATCGTGTGAAAAACCTAGCGAGAGCTTGAGGTCAGCCCCCTGCATCTGGGCGCGATAACCAACCCCCGCCAGCTCCAGATTTGTTCTGAAGCCATCAATAACGCCCTGCACCATGTTTTGTATGTGCGCACGGGCGGTGCCATACATTGCCTTGGCGAATTTGGAGTTCTCGGTCATGGCGACCGTTATGGCGTTGTCTTTATGTTTGATGCTCACACAGGCGGGAGCCTCAAAAGACAATTCGCCCTTCGGACCTTTGACAGACACCAGCCCGCCATTCACAGCGGCGGTCACCCCATTGGGAATTTTGACAGGCAGTTTGCCTAGACGCGACATGGTTCCAGTCTCCTCGTCCCTAGCTAACGTAGCAAAGGATTTCGCCGCCGACGTTATTGACGCGCGCGGTTGCATCGCTCATCACACCTTGCGGAGTCGAAACAATGGCGACACCCAAACCGTTCATGACGAGCGGCAGGTCGCGCACCTTGCGATATTCACGACGACCTGGCTTGGACACACGTTTGATTTCAGAGATAACCGGCCGCCCTCCATGATACTTCAGCTCAATTTCAAATTGTTTGAAACCCTTGTCACCGGTAGACTCTGTGTAACCGCGGATGAAGCCTTCTTCCAAAAGCACTTCGAGCACACGACCGCGCAGCTTCGAAGATGGCGTTACGACGACGCTACGCTTGCGCATCAGCGCGTTTCGGATACGGGTCAGCATATCACCGAGAGGATCGTTTACCGACATCTATACCCCCTTACCAACTCGACTTGACCACGCCCGGGATCAACCCGTGGCTCGCTAACTGACGCAGTGCAATGCGCGACATCTTCAGTTTGCGATAATATGCGCGCGGACGACCCGTCACCTGGCACCGGTTTCGGATGCGGGACGGGGCCGAATTGCGCGGCAACGAGGCCAGTTTTAACTGCGCGGCAAAACGCTCTTCAACCGGCTTTTCAGTGTCACGCGCGATCGCCTTAAGCGCCGCACGCTTGGCTGCGTAGCAGGCAACCAGGCGTTGGCGTTTCAGATTGCGTTCGACTGCACTCTTCTTGGCCATTCATTGTCTCCTCGCGTACACGGTCCTCATGGCCCCGCACTTGTGCTGCATTAGTTCGGGAACGGAAAGCCGAACTCAGCTAGCAGAGCCTTCGCTTCTTCGTCAGTCCGGGCAGTGGTCGTCACCACGATGTCCATGCCGCGGATTTTCTCAACCTTGTCGTAGTCAATCTCTGGAAACACTATGTGCTCCTTCACGCCCATCGCATAATTGCCCCGTCCATCAAAACTCTTGCCGTTCAGACCACGGAAGTCGCGCACGCGCGGCAGGGCGATGGTGACCAGCCGGTCAACGAATTCAAACATACGATTCTTGCGCAAGGTCACCTTGGCGCCAATAATCTGCTCTTCACGGAGCTTGAAGCCCGCGATAGATTTCTTTGCAACAGTGCCAACCGGCTTCTGGCCGGCGATAGCTTCCAGATCAGCGAGTGCATCACGAATCTTTTTGGAATCCTGGGCCGCTTCACCGACGCCCATATTGATAACGATCTTATCGAGGCGCGGGATCAACATGTCATTGGCGTAATTGAACCTCCGCTTCAGATTCACGCGGATTTCATCGCGGTATTTCGCCTTCAGACGCGGCTCGTATGTTTCGACATCAACCATCGATCACCTCACCGGATTTTCTGGCCACACGCACCTTCTTGCCATCTTCGATCTTGAATCCCACCCGGGTGGCTTTGCCGGATTTGGAATCAACCAGAGCCACATTGGAAATGTGGATCGGCGCGTTCTTTTTGACGATGCCGCCCTGCGCCTGCCGGCTCGGACGCTGGTGACGCCAGACCACATTCACACCCTCAATCAGTATGCGATCCTCTTTCGGGAACATCCGGGTGACCTGACCGGTCTTGCCTTTGTCGCGACCATTCAAAACCTTGACCGTATCGCCTTTTTTGATCTTCGCAGCCATGATTACAAAACCTCCGGTGCGAGCGAGACGATTTTCATGTGGTTTCTGGCGCGCAGCTCGCGGGGAACCGGGCCAAAGATTCGGGTGCCGACAGGCTCGTTGTTATTGTTCAGAATAACCGCCGCATTACCGTCAAAACGGATCACGCTGCCGTCACGGCGCTTGATGTCACGAGCTGTACGCACGACAACCGCCTTGCGGATATCGCCTTTTTTAACACGCCCCTTGGGCATGGCTTCCTTGACCGAAACGACAATGATATCGCCAACGTCGGCATAACGGCGCTTGGCGCCGCCCAGCACCTTGATGCACTGCACGCGGCGGGCCCCGGAATTGTCGGCCACGTCCAGATTGGATTGCATCTGGATCATCGCAGATCCTCCGTGTTCAGTGGATAATCGCCTCTGGCAAACTTACGCATGCCCGGAGACAACCTCCCACCGCTTCAGTTTCGATTTCGGCGCACATTCCCGGATCAGGACGTGTTCGCCAACTTTGATCGCGCTCGACTCATCGTGAGCGTGATATTTCTTCATGCGACGCACGGTCTTGCGCAGCAGTGGGTGCAGGAAGGTGCGTTCAACGCGCACGACCACGGTTTTTTCCTGCCTGTCGCTGATCACGACGCCTTGAAGGATACGCTTTGGCATGGACCTGGGCCCCTCAGTTTTCGAGCGCACGGCGGCGCTGATCGGTTTTGATCCGGGCAATGTCCCGGCGGATATGCTTGAAACGCGCCGTGTTCTCAAGCCCGCCGGTGGCCTGCTGGAACCGCAAGTTGAACTGTTCCTTCTTCAGCTTGAGGAGTTCACCCTGAAGCTGATCGTCACTACATGCCCGGACATCTTCGGATTTCATCTGAACGCCTCCTATTCACCCGGACGGGTGATGATTCTGGTCTTGACCGGCAGTTTGGCGGCGCCGAGACGCAACGCCTCACGCGCCACATCGTCAGCTACGCCGTCAATCTCAAAGATGATCCGGCCGGGTCTGATCTTGGCCACCCAGTATTCGGGCGACCCCTTGCCTTTGCCCATCCGCACTTCAGTGGGTTTTTTTGACACCGGCAGGTCTGGAAACACCCGAATCCACACGCGCCCCGCACGCTTCATGTGACGGGTAATCGCCCGACGCGTGGCTTCGATCTGGCGGGCGGTGATCCGCTCGGATTGCACGGCCTTCAGACCGTAGCTGCCGAAAGTCAGAATAAAACCGCCTTTGGCTTCACCTTTGATCCGACCTTTGTGCGCCTTGCGGAATTTGGTGCGCTTTGGTTGCAGCATGATCGCTCTCCCTTACCCCGCTTGCGCCGTCTGACGACCAGAGCGGGCGCGCTGCTCACCGGAATCAAGCATACGGCGCTCTTGCGCCATCGGATCATGCTCGAGTATCTCGCCTTTATAGATCCACACCTTAACACCAATGACGCCCATGGCCGTCCTGGCTTCGGCGGTCCCGTAATCAATGTCCGCACGCAGGGTGTGCAGTGGAACTGAGCCCTCCGAATACTTTTCAATGCGCGCGATCTCGACGCCGCCTAGACGTCCGCCGCACATAATTTTGCACCCCAGGACTCCCATGCGCGTGGCGGTCTGCAACGCACGCTTCATGGCGCGACGGAAAGCCACCCGGCGTTCAATCTGCTGGGCCACGCTCTCAGCCACCAGCGCCGCATCAACTTCCGGTTTACGAACCTCAACTAGGTTCAGGAACACTTCGCCCTCAATCATTTTTGAAACCCTGCGGCGCAACTTCTCAATATCTGCGCCCTTCTTGCCGATGACCACACCCGGACGAGCGGTATGGATGGCGATGCGGCATTTCTTGTGCGGACGCTCAATGGTGATGCGTGACACGGACGCATTCCTGAGTTCTTTTTTCAGAAAATCACGGATGCGCAGATCTTCATGCAACAAGTCGGCATACTCCTCGCCTTTGGCGAACCAACGCGACTCCCAGGTGCGATTGATGCCGACACGCAGGCTGATCGGATTAACCTTCTGGCCCATCAGATGGCCTCCTCAATTTCGCGCACGATAATTGTCAGCTCGGAAAACGGCTTCAGAATCTTGGCGCTGCGCCCACGTGCACGGGGACGCAGGCGCTTCATGACCAAGTTCTTGCCCACATAAGCCTCGGAAACGACTAGCGAGTCTATATCAAGGCCGTGATTGTTCTCCGCGTTAGCGATAGCGCTATCCAGCACCTTTAAAACATCGCCAGAATGACGTTTGCGGGAAAACTGAAGATCAGCACGAGCGCGCTCGACCTTTTTGCCACGGATCATCCGAGCGATCAGATTGAGCTTATGAGGGCTGATACGGATCATCCGCAACTTGGCCAACGCCTCATTATCTGCGATACGGCGGGGATTTGCAGCCTTGCCCATCGCTTACTTCCTTTTGGCTTTCTTGTCCGCCGCATGACCATAGAAGGTGCGAGTCGGCGCAAACTCGCCAAGTTTGTGACCCACCATCTCTTCGGAGACGAGAACAGGAATGAATTTTTTGCCGTTGTGGACTTGGAAGGTCAAACCTACGAACTGCGGCATAATCGTGGAGCGGCGCGACCAGGTCTTGATCGCCTGCCGGCGGCCGGCATCATGGGCGGCGGCGGCTTTCTTCAGCAGATACCCGTCAACAAACGGACCTTTCCAAACAGAGCGAGGCATATCGCGACCGTCCTTCAGCGTTTCTTGCGCTCGTGGCGCGAGCGGATGATGAATTTGTCGGTGGCGCGGTTCGACCGTGTCTTGCGGCCTTTGGTCGGCTTGCCCCACGGGGTGACAGGATGGCGACCGCCAGAAGTGCGCCCTTCACCTCCACCGTGCGGGTGATCAACCGGATTCATGGCCACGCCGCGAACGACCGGACGACGGCCCATGTGACGGCTGCGACCGGCCTTACCCAGATTGATATTCAGGTGATCTGGATTGGACACCGCACCCACAGTGGCCAGACAATCTTGCTGCACCATGCGCAATTCACCACTCGTAAGACGAACCTGGGCGTAACCGGCGTCACGGCCCACGAGCTGGGCATAGGCGCCCGCCGAGCGCGCGAGCTGGCCCCCCTTGGAGGGCTTGAGCTCTATATTATGAATGATGGCGCCAATCGGTATGTTCTTTAATGGCATGGCGTTGCCCGGTCTCACATCCACCCGGTCCCCAGCGACCACGCAATCGCCCACCGACAAACGTTGCGGAGCCAGGATGTAGGCCAGCTCTCCATCTTCGTACTTGATCAGCGCGATGAAAGCCGTGCGGTTAGGATCGTATTCCAGACGCTCAACGGTCGCCGGCACGTCAAACTTGCGACGTTTGAAATCAATACGCCGGTACATGCGCCGGGAACCGCCACCACGATGGTAAGCGGTGATACGGCCCCGATTATTGCGGCCGCCACGCTTCTGCAGTGGCTCGAGCAGA
>RKRX01000094.1 GCA_007571185.1 Oceanicaulis sp. | reverse complement strand
GGCGAGGGACCGTTCCCCACCGAGCTGATCGATAAAACCGGCCAGAGAATGGGTCAACGCGGCCATGAGTTCGGTACGGTTACCTCTCGCCAGCGCCGTTGCGGTTGGTTTGATGCGGTTCTGGTGCGCCAGAGCTGCAAGATCAATGGCGTTGATGGCATCGCCCTGACCAAGCTTGATGTGCTGGATGGATTCAAAGAGCTGAAAATCTGCGTGGGTTATACATTCAACGGTCAGGTGTATGACTATCTGCCCGCCGCCGCCGGGGCGCAGGCCGATATTGAACCGGTCTATGAAAGTTTTGAAGGTTGGGACGGCTCCACCGGCGGGGCGCGCTCTTGGGCGAACCTGCCGGCGCAGGCTGTGAAATATGTGCGCCGGATCGAAGAGCTGATCGAAACGCCGGTCGCGTTGCTCTCCACCAGCCCTGAGCGCGATGACACGATTCTCATACGGGATCCGTTCAGAGGATAGTGCGATCAAGCCCCTAAAGTTGATGGGGGGTCGAGTCTTCCGGGTCAAGCCGACGGCTTTCTTGTGTGAAGGCGAACAAGAATGGTCCTGAAAGCTGCGGGTGCATGGCGCGGCTTGCCAGGCGCCGCCGGCTTGTTCAGGGTGGACGGTCCTGGAGAAGGGTTGAGATGGCGCTCCCGGGGCTGGATCGGGCCATGCTGGGCGGCGGCCGACATCCCCGGGAAGTCGCCATCCGATTGAGCGCGCTGGAGCTCTGGCGATTTTTCACCTTGTTTCTATCTGAAAGTTTTTTCTCATGAACAAGCTCACCCATCAGGCGGAATTTTCGACCCCGATCGTAACCACCGGCCCGCTGCGGGGTTCGTCGCGGGTCTATACCCGCCCGAAAACCGCCCCGCATCTGAAAGTGCCTCATCGCGAGATTGAGCTTCACCCCACCGCGATGGAACCGCCGGTGCGGGTCTATGATTGTTCGGGGCCCTATACCGATCCCGATGAGAGCCTGGATCTGGAACGCGGTCTCGAGCGCGCCCGCACCGAATGGGTGAAAGCGCGCGGCGGCGTGCAAGCGTATCAGGGACGCGAACCGGGCCCGCTCGATAATGGCGGCGCCGCCGGAAAATATCTGGCGCGTGCGTTTCCCGTCCGTCACAAGCCGTTGCGCGCGGCGGGCCCCGGTCCCGTCACCCAGATCGAATTGGCCCGGGCGGGGATGATTACCGATGAGATGATTTTCGCCGCCGAACGGGAAAATCTGGGACGCGCCCGGGCGCAGTCTGATGCGAAACGCCGCCATGTCGATGGTGAAAGTTTTGGCGCATCCGCGCCCGCGTTCGTGACCGCAGAGTTTGTGCGCGATGAGATTGCTCGCGGGCGCGCGATCATCCCCGCCAATATCAATCATGGCGAACTTGAACCCATGGTGATCGGTCGCAACTTTCTGGTAAAAATCAACGCCAATATCGGCAATTCCGCCATCACCTCTTCGGTTGAGGAAGAAGTCGACAAGATGATCTGGGCGATCCGCTGGGGCGCGGACACGGTGATGGATTTGTCTACCGGCAAGAACATCCACAACACTCGCGAATGGATATTGCGCAATGCGCCTGTGCCCATCGGGACGGTGCCGATCTATCAGGCGTTGGAAAAAGTGGGCGGTGTGGCTGAGGATCTCAGCTGGGAGATTTTTGCCGACACCCTGATTGAGCAGGCCGAGCAGGGCGTTGACTATTTCACCATCCATGCCGGCGTGCGCCTGTCTTATGTGCCGCTCACCGCAGATCGGGTCACCGGCATCGTCTCACGCGGGGGCTCGATCATGGCGAAATGGTGCTTGGCGCACCATGAAGAGAGCTTCCTCTATGAACGTTTTGACGAGATATGCGAGATCATGCGCGCCTATGATGTGAGTTTTTCTCTGGGTGACGGCTTGCGTCCGGGATCCATCGCCGACGCCAATGACCGCGCCCAGTTTGCAGAGCTGGAAACCTTGGGCGAGTTGACCGGACGAGCGTGGGCGCGCGGCTGTCAGGTCATGGTCGAAGGACCGGGCCATGTGCCCATGCACAAGATCAAGGAGAACATGGACAAGCAGTTGCGTGAATGCGGTGAGGCGCCTTTCTACACGCTGGGTCCGCTTACAACCGATATTGCGCCAGGCTATGATCATATCACGTCAGGTATTGGCGCGGCCATGATCGGCTGGTTCGGTACGGCCATGCTGTGTTACGTGACCCCGAAAGAGCATTTGGGGCTGCCTGACCGCGATGATGTGAAAACGGGTGTGATCACGTACAAGATCGCCGCCCACGCCGCTGACCTTGCCAAGGGTCATCCGGCGGCCAAGCTGCGCGATGATGCGCTGTCCCGCGCTCGGTTCGAGTTCCGCTGGGAGGATCAGTTCAACCTCTCGCTCGACCCCGACACGGCGCGCCGTTTCCACGACCAGACCCTGCCCAAACAGGCGCACAAGGCGGCGCATTTCTGCTCCATGTGCGGGCCGAAATTCTGCTCGATGAAAATCACCCAGGACATCCGTGATGAGTTTGGCGCCGTCCATGCCCCCGACATCCCGGTTGAAGCCAAAGAGGGCATGGCGGCGAAATCCGTGGAGTTCAAGGCTCTGGGCAGTCAGATTTATCTGGACAGGGGATAAAGCATCCGCGCAATTGTCGATGCTGGATTCCAGGGCGTGTCATCAACCAATGTCAGCATTTGCGCCGCTGTATCAATCTGCAACACTTCCGCCCGGGTCATATCCCTTCCTTGTGGAGACAGGTGAAAACCAGATAGATCGCACGTTATCGGCAGCCAAAATTGACCTGAGTTGATCCTTTCGGGTTTCGGGTCTAGGCTGTCAGTCAACATGCCTGAGTGTAGGGGAAGTCCTGATGATAACAACGGTTTCACGCTTGGTGGCGGTTCTATCGGCGCTGATGACAGCGCCGGTTTGGGCGCAAACCGCGGGCGGCCAGTCCGGTTTTGATGAGCGCCTTGAGGCGATTTCGCCCACCGCCGAACCGGTGCGTGTGGGGTTGGCGGGTGAAGACCCTGCCGATATCGCCCGCTATCTTCTGGCCGCCAATGGCGCGTCGGGCGGCGCCCGACTTTCCCCTGACGGAACCCGGGCGGCGTTTCGCTGGTCGGTCACCGGCGAGCCGCAATTGTGGATCGTGGACGCCAAAGGCGGCCAACCGATCCGGTTGACCTATGGCAATGGCGTGACCTTCTTTCGCTGGGCGCCGGACAGCCAGTCGCTGATCTACGGCGCAGATAATGACGGGGATGAGCAGGAAGCCTATTTCCGCATTACCGCGGACGGGCTGTCGGAATCGCTGGTCTTGCCCGCACAAACGGGCGCGTTCCGGGTGTTTGGCGATTTTGCGGCGGATGGTGAAACGATCGTCTACGCCTCCACCGCGCGCAACAATCTCGACTTTGACATCTACACCGCCGCCCTGGGCGCGGGAGAAGCCCGGATGATCTACAAGGGCAGTTTCGCCAATTATCCCGGCGCCATATCGCCCGATGGGCGCTATGTGACGGTGAGCAGAGCGCGGGGCGAGGACTCCAATGACCTGTTTCTGCTTGATCTGATCTCTGGCGAACTGACGGATGTGTCCATACCCGAACGCCGCGCGGCGCACGACTCGATCCAGTGGAGCGATGATTCAAAGGGCTTTTATCTTGTCTCCAACCGGGAGCGCGAGTACAGCGCGCTCATGCGCTATGATCTGTCTGAAGGCGCTTTTGAGGTTATTGAAAGCGTCCGTCACGATATTGAAAGCGTGGATTTGTGCGGTCCTGATGACCGGTATCTGGTGTGGAGCATCAATGAAGGCGGGTATTCCGGTCTTTTCATTCGCGACACCCGCCGCGACCGCATGGTGGGCAGCCCGGACCTGCCCGAGGGGGTGTATTCGGTCAGTTGCACCGATGAGTCGGATCGTTTGCTGATCAACGTGAATGGCTGGCGCACGCCGGGCGGCTTTGTACTCTTCGATATCAGTGAGCAGAAAGTCTACAACACTTTCACAGCTTCGCTGGCGGGGCTTGACGCAGATCGTCTGGTCCGACCCGAGGACGTCCGCATCACCGCGCGCGACGGCGTTCAGATCCAGGGTCTGCTTTATATGCCCGATGAAAGCTCGCGGGTGGATGATCGTCCGCCGCCGGTGGTGTTCTTCGTTCACGGCGGTCCCACCGCCCAGTCCCGGCCCGGTTTTGACGCCACGGTCCAGTATCATGTGGATCGGGGTATGGCCGTGTTTGAATCCAATGTGCGAGGCTCCACCGGATTCGGGCACACCTATGTGACCTTGGATGACCGTGAGAATCGGCTGGACTCCATCGCCGATCTTGTGGACATGCTCAACTGGCTGCGGGCCGATGGCCGGGTTGATGCTGATCGCGCTGCTGTGGTGGGCGGCTCGTATGGCGGTTACGCGGTGAATGCGGTGCTGGCCAATTTCCCTGGCCATTTCGCCGCTGGCGTCTCCCTGTTCGGGGTGGCGGACTGGGTGACGGCGCTGGAGATCGCCTCACCGGGGCTGAAGGCGTCCGACCGGATCGAATATGGCGACATCACTGAACAGCGCTGGCGGGATTATTACACCATGAACTCACCGATTCGTCAGGCGCATCAGATTGGCGTGCCGGTGCTCTATTCCCATGGCGTGATGGATCCGCGCATCGATATTTATGAGACCGAGGTCATGGTGCACACTCTGCGGGAGAATGGGGTGCGGGCTGATTACATCCGTATCCACGACGAAGGTCATGGTTGGCGCAAACTGTCCAACCAACTCTTTTACACCCGTCGTCAGGCTGAGTTCCTGGAAGATGTGCTCGATCTGAACAGGGCGGAGGATTAAAGGGAATTATCCCGCAAAGTGCCATTGATAACAAATTTATTTCTGGGGGTTGACTTTTTGAAAAATGCTGTTATACGGAAAGGTGGAAGTTATGTGTACAATTTCTAATCAGTGTTGAACAGGAGAATTAAAGATGAAAATCGATGAGCTTAAAGTTACCAAAAAATATAGTTCAATTGCTCCTAATGCAGAAACTGAACAAGCGCAACGTGATGCTCGTCTCGGTCAAACTGTGTACGTTGGTCATCCAGATAATTTGATAAAACATTTGCATACATGTTTAGAAAATCATGAGATCGATTAGACGAACATCTCGTTTTTTGCGAGATTACAAACGTGAAAAACGTGGTCAATATGAAAAAGAAGTTGACAATCTTCTTGATAATGCAATAAAATTGTTGGCAAATGATTCTGTATTACCATATAGATACAAAGATCATCCATTACTTGGAAAATACACAGGAAGCCGCGATTGCCATCTTAAACCGGATTTAATTTTAATATATTGCAAACCTAATGCTACGACGCTTTGTTTAGAAAGAATAGGTTCACATAGTGAACTTAGTTTAGCATGATTAAAAAATTGGAAATTGTACATTGAATTACCGGTTGCAAAAGCCTTCACCTACTACATGCGCCTAATTCAATTTCTCAGATTGATAAGCTAGTGGGCAATGGCACTTTGCGGGATAATTCCCGGATTAAAGCCCCACACGCGCCCTGAGATCAGCCGGGCTGAACCCGGCTGATCTCAGGGCGCGCAAGGTGATCGCCCGGTCACGCTTGGCGAAACGTTTGCCGGTCTCATCGCGTATCAGGGGATGATGGTGATAGACCGGAACAGACCATCCCATCAATTCCTGCAGCAAGCGGTGCAGATGAGTGGCGAAGAACAGGTCAGTGCCCCGGATCACATGGCTGATCCGCTGAAGCGCGTCATCATGGGTGCAGGCCAGATGATAGCTGGTTCCCATATCCTTGCGTCCCAGGATGACGTCGCCCAGACTGTCGGGACGGGCGCGCACCCGGCCGGTTTTTCCTTCGGCGCCTTGGCCGGTTTCCTCAAAATCCAGCTGGTCAAAGCGTTCGCCCAGATACTCGCGACAGGCCGTGATTGACAATCGCCAGGCAAACGGTGCTCCCTTTGACAGGCGCTCGGCCTCCTCATCAGGGCTCATGGGTGTGGCGGGACCGGGATAGATCACGCCCCCGGAACCTTCGCCGGGATGGTGGGGCGCGCGGGCGATGTCTTGTGCAATTTCCCTGCGGGTTTTGAAACAACGATAGATCAGTCCTTGGGCGGCCAGCTGATCGAGCACGGAACACGTCGAGATGTGATCGCTTTGTCGTCTAACCGGTTCCGGCCAGTCACAGCCCAGCCAGCGCAGATCATCGTATATCGCCTGTTCAAATTCCTGCTTGCAGCGGGTCCGGTCGATATCCTCAATCCGCAATAGCGCTGTTCCACCCGCTTGGCGGGCGGTGTCGAACACAGTCAACGCGGCATAGGCGTGTCCCAGATGCAGATAGCCGGTAGGAGAAGGTGCAAAACGGGTGCGGAAAACGGTCATGACCTCAGACTTGGCGCCAACGTGCAAATGAGGCAAGGGCGGGGTTCCACCCTGGTGCGGCCCCGCTATAATCGCGGCGTGTCGTTCCTTAAGAGACCTTCCCATGATCCTGATTGATGGCCCGCGCCTTTCGCCGACAGGCAGGCAGGCGAAGAAGCTTGTGATCATGTTTCACGGGTATGGTTCCAACGGCGCTGATCTCGCCGGTCTGGCGCAGCACTGGGCGCCGAAATTTCCTCATATAGCCTGGGCCTCGCCGAATGCGCCTGAACCCGTGCCCGGCGCGCCGGGCGGGTTTCAATGGTTCCCGATCTCCCGGCTTGATCCCGTTGCTATGGAGCAGGGGGTGCGCTCTGTACACGCCACGGCAGAGCGATTTATCAAATCCGAGCTTGCTCGCTGGAAACTGGCGCCATCCGATCTGGTGCTGATCGGGTTCAGCCAGGGAGCCATGGTTGCTCTTCATACCGGGCTACGCCAACCGGCCGCGCCAGCGGGAATTATCGGCTATTCCGGCGCGCTGGCGGGGCCGGAAAAGCTCAAGAAAGAGATGACAGGCAAACCGCCTATCCTGCTTATTCATGGCGATGCCGATGATGTACTGCCGGTGGGGATGACGCTGATGGCGACGCAAGGGCTGGCGGCTGCAGGGCACGGAGCGGAGTTCCACATCTCTCGCGGTGTTTCTCACTCCATCGGTCCAGACGGGATGGATCTGGGAAGACATTTTATCAAGGCGGCGTTTGAGGGGCGTCTGACCGATCATACGCCACTATCAAACAGGCGTTGATGGACTGTGATGGTTCAGTCACTCGAACACGGTTATTGTGCCCGGCGTCACAAACCGAATGCATGATGCGCACGGACATCACCGCCTACGACCAGGAAGGAGGGGCGCTATGAGTCAGGTTATGCCGCACACCGCGCCTGTTTTGGTCAGGAACCGGTTTGAGAGCCTTGATATGCTGCGCGGCTTCGCGGTGATGGGTATTTTACCGGTCAATGTACAAATGTTCCTGATGTATTGGGGCGCTCTGGATATGCCGCCCGTGCACATGGATATTACCGGCCCCAACGCTGTGGTCTGGCGCGTCACCTACACTTTCTTCGAAATGAAGTTCATCACCATTTTCTCCGCCCTGTTTGGGGCCGGGATCGTGCTGATGATGGGTGAAGCCGAGAATGCCTCCCGCAAGCTTCACTATTCACGCATGATCTGGTTGCTGGTTTTCGGGCTGGTGCATGGTTTTGTATTCTGGTTCGGCGATATCCTGACCGGTTATGCGCTTGCGGGAATGCTGGCGGTGTTGTTTCGACGCATGTCGATACGCAGGTTGCTGATCTGGGGAAGCGCCGCGATCTTGTTGACGAACCTGCTGTTGGCGGCAACGGGGTGGTCAAGTGCGGTGAACCCGATCATTTATGAGCCTCAGCCTTTCGGGGTGGTTCCGGACCAACAGAGCCTGCAAACCTGGATTTCCGCCTATCAAAGCGGTTTCTGGCCCAGCCGAATGTTCAACGCTATCGGCAATCTGTTAGTCCTGTTCCAGAACGTGATCTTCTTCGGTCCGCGCATTCTGGGGGTGATGATGGTGGGTATGGCGCTGTACAAGTCAGGTTTCCTGTTGGGGACATGGAGTCTGAAGCAGTATGGACTGGTGGCGGCGCTTTGTTTGCTGCCCTGCCTGCCGTTACTGTGGGGAATGAGCGGACTGATGACGGCGTCTGACTTCAGCGTGGACTATGCCTGGATGGCCAAATCGCTGAACGCTTTTGCAAGCCTTGTGGTGGCGCTAGGTTATGCTGCGGTGGTGATGATCATCGCCAAATTGCCTTGGCTTAAACTGATGCGCCACCCATTCACCGCTGCAGGCCGCATGGCTTTCACGAACTATCTTGTCCAGACTTTTGTCATGACCTTCATTGCCACGGAGATGGGGTTATTCGGCGTGCTGGAGCGTGTTGAGCAGGCTCGCTATGTGACCGTCGTTTGGATCGCACAGCTGGTTATCTCTGTGCTCTGGCTGAGGGTGTTTCGCTTCGGACCTTTTGAATGGCTCTGGCGGCGGCTGAGCTATGGCGGGCCGCTCTCATCTTGAAGAATACGAAAACGAGTCGGTTCAAGCCTTTACCACCCTTCAATAAAATGACTCATCGCCAATGTCGCTGATATTCATCATCAGCGCTGTGGTAGATCGGGTTGATTTTCGGGCGCGGCGCGCGCGAATTCCGGCAAGGCGCGGGCGACTTCATCAGCGTCTACAAGGCGCGGATAGGGGGTTAGATCCACCCCGAACCGGCGCGCATTGAACATTTGCGGCAGGAGGTAGATTTCCGCGAGGGTTGGCCCGCCGGAGAACAAGAAACCGTTTTGTCCCGATCCCGATTCAGCCAGCTGTTCCAGGGCTTCAAACCCGGTCTTGATCCAATGCCGGGCCCAGTTGAAACCGCTTTCTGGATTGTCTTCGGTCAGGGCGCGCACTTCTTTCAGGACGCGCAGGTTTTGCAGCGGGTGGATATCACAGCCGATGGCGGCGGCGAAAGCGCGCACCTTGGCGCGTTCAAGCGAGGTTGAGGGCAACAGCGGTCGGTCAGGGAAGGTTTCTTCAATCCATTCCACGATGGCGACCGATTGGGTTAAAATTGCACCATTCACTTCAAGCGTAGGCACTAAGCCTTGCGGATTACAGGCTCTGTAGATGGCGCTATGCTGCTCGCCTTTCACAAGGTTTACAGGGGCATACTCATACGCCACCCCTTTCCAGTTCAACGCCAAACGGGCGCGATAGGCGGCGCCGGACCGGAAATAGCCATGAAGAACCAGTTTCATGATCGTGTCATTCTGTCAGAACGTGCACCGGGTGCACAGTGCGCGCGGGGGCACGCGCGATCAAGGGCGGTATTCATGGTTTATACGGGAAATGATTAAGATCGTGGAGCGTTGTCGGGATCATATCCGTTTGCTGATTCTGATCGCCATATGGCAGCCCGCCTTGATGGCGGCGGACAACACCGGATAACCTGCGGCATCCTTCGCGCCTTCCTCTACGGCCAGGTTCTTGTGTGCGATTTCTTCATCACGGAACCGGGTGAACTGGGTGCACAGCCTGCTTTCACCAGCTAAGGTCAGCTGCTCAATCTGGCTATTGTAATGGTCCTCAATGGTGTCCTCGACCGCTTCGGTGCAGGCATGGGCGGCTTTTTCACCCATCAGGGCTGTGCCGACGCCCAGGACGAACCCGGCCAGATTCCACAACGGCGATAACAGGGTGGGACGGGACAACCCATTGCGGATATGGGTGTCAAAGGCTGTCAGATGGTGCTGCTCATCAGCTTGCATATGCATAAGCTGGCTGGTGATACGCGCCTTTTCGGGACGTTCCCCAAAGACTGCGCGCTGCCCTTGATAGATCTGCACCGCGCCATATTCGCCTGCGTGATCGACTCGGATCATGGCTTCAATCATCCCGGGATCAGACCTACGGCCAGGTCGGCGGACGGTTTTGCGGGCATGGCCCATCAGGCGCTCCTGAATGGTTTGCGAAACACGACGACCAGGGAGGTCACGCCCAGGGCGATGCTGAACAGCGCATTATAGCCCGCCATGGATATGCCCAGCAACGTCCAGGCCGGCTCATCGCACAGCACCACAGGGGTGGGCGTGCTCAAGGAATCTAATAGGGCGTCCACGGTCAATCCGGTCATGTTGCGCGCCTGGCAATCCAGTGTCCAGAAATCGTACTCGCCCCCGGCATGATGGATCGCTGCTTTGGCGCTGAAGCCGAACAACACGGCGATAAGACCGGCGGCAAGTCGGGAAAACATCGCCCTTGAAGGCGGCGCCAGCCGCAGGCCGCCGTACAGGATCAGCCCCGTTGCGATCACATACCCATGCGCCCATCGCTGATCAATGCAGAGCGGGCAGGGAGAATAGCGCCCGAACACCTCAAAAGCGAAGGCGCCCGCTAGCATGGCGCCCGATGCGGCCGCGCCGATCAGAGGCCACTGATCAGGACGGGTCCAGCGGTCGAGCAGGGAACAAGACGTGATCATGACAGCCTTCCAGATCACAATGTCAGGATCGAAGAAGATCGAGGCGCGACAGCGGCGGTTACCCCTCCTGTACCGATAAGATCCGTGATGAACGCTTTGAGTAGATCAACAAGGGATGCCCCGAACAGGATAAAACCCAGACCCAGCAGAGCAATCCAGAACAGGCCCAGCGCCAGTCCCAGCAGCACCAGCACGCCATCGCGGGTGATCAGGCCGAGAGAGGCGATGGCGATGGCGATCCCCGGCATGGTGTTGGTGGCGGGCAAGGGCGTCAGGATGCTGATGCAGAACATCACGAACACGCCTCCCACAATGCGCTCTGCAGTCGGGCCGCAGAGCACGGTCAGGCGCGGACGCGCCAGAACTTCCAGCCAGCCAAACCATTTGCGCGCGCCCCTAGCGATGCGTTCCAGCCCGGAGTTATTCACCACTCGGTTGCGAAACCGGCGCGGTATCCAGGGCTCCTGGCGTCCGGCAGCCATCTGGAAAGCGATGGCCATCATGGGTAGGGCGACGATCTGGGGGACGCCGTACAAGAACGGCATGCAGACCGGAATCGCCAGAGCAAACAATAGAACCCCGAATACTCGCTCATCCAGCTGATGGCTGAAGGCGCCCAGGGTCAGGCCGTCTTCAGGGGCGTTCACAGCGATCTTTTCCAGTGTGGCGATCAGCCCTATATCCGGCGCGGCCCGCCCGGAAGGCGTGGTGATTTTGGTCATGGCCATCCTCTGTGAAGCAACGCAGCTATACCCCCGCTCCACCAAGGTTCCAATATGTAAACGAGCCAATGTATGAAGAGGACTGTGACGCAGGACTCGACCGCGTTCTCGATTCGCGGCATACAGCCTCCCTGCGTCAGATCACGTGCGGGCGTGGCGGAACTGGTAGACGCAGGGGATTCAAAATCCCCCGGGCGTAAGCCCTTGTCGGTTCGAGTCCGACCGCCCGTACCAAACACTTTTAGCAAATTCTGACTGATCCGCCTTTCAAGCCCAGGTCAAACCCGGTATAACCGGATTATCACAACAGGGTGAAATTGTGAGGTGTGGCGCTTTCGGGCGGGGAGGATGAGATGGGATATATCGCGGATTTGCTGAAGCCGATTCTGACGATTCTGGTGACGGGGTTGGCGCTTGCGTTCTTGGCATCGGTGTTTTCGCCTGTGGCGGATGGTTTTATCGAAGACTGGATTCCAGCGTGGGCGCGGCTTGATGGCGCGATCGAACAGTGCAGAACGTGGCTGGGTCTGACTCAGCGCTAAAATCCTTTGTGGTGTTTCCCAGATTAGCGTGGTCGCGCCCTCTGGTTAGGGAACAGCCGATCAAATTCAGGAACATGGCCCGCCAGTCCGTGGGCGGGGCCTGTGGCCGCGATTGCGCCCTGATCCAGCACGGCGACGGTTCGGGCGTGATCAAGCAGGGCGGTGCGGTGGGTGACGATCAGCATGCTGCGGCGGGCGTCTTCATCCAGCCAGGCGGTCAGCGCATCAAGGAAATCGGCTTCGGTGTCTGCGTCCAGCCCTTCGGTAGGTTCGTCTAACAGCAGGACCGGCGCGTTCTTTACAAACGCCCGAGCGAGTGCGATCCGGCGCGCTTGCCCCCCTGAAACCAGCCCGCCCTGCTCCCCGACCCAGGTGTCCAGCTGATTGGGCAGAGCCTTGACGAATGCCGCCGCCCGGGCATGTTCCAGCCCTGTCCAGAGTTCTTTTTCGCTGGCCTCTGGATGGGCCAGGCGCAGATTGTCTCCTATCGTGGCCGATAACAGGGCGGCGCGTTGATCCACCACAGCGAAGCGACTGCGGGTGTCTTCAAGTCCAAGACGTTCCATCGCGGCGCCGCCCAGGGTCAACGCCCCGGACCGGGGCGCATAAAAACGCATGAGCAGTTTGATAAGGCTGGATTTGCCTGCGCCTGACCCGCCGACCAGCGCCAGCCGATCACCCTCCGCTAAGGTGAGATCCACGCCGTGCAAAACGGGTCTGTTTGAACCGGGATAGGTGAAATGCACGGCCTTGAAAGCAATATCCCAGCGTTCGGGTAGAGATTGCGGCGCGCTCGGTTCAATCACGTCCGGGGTCAGTTCATCAAGAGCTTTCAGGCGTCGGGCTGAGCGGGTCGTCTTGCCATAAAGCTCGGCGGTCATAATCAGCGGTGTGGCGGCTTCAAACAGGCCAAAGGCCACAAGTCCGGCGAGCGCGGCCAGGGGCGCGGCGGCGCCTGAGCTGACGGCCAGGGCGAAGCCAAGCACAAAACTGGTTGGCGCGGAGAGCGAAAGCAGGGCGGTGTTCAACCAGGACTGGCCGGCGATCTGGCGCTGGGCGTTGATCCAGCCCGTATTGGCCCGATCAAGTCTGTCCACAAAGCGTTGATCGGCGCCATAGGCTTTAAGCTCGGCCAATCCGGCGACCAGGTCTGAAGCCTCGGCGCGGGCGAGCGCCGATTGCGAAGCGATCTCCTGTCCCGGCGCAGTGCTGCGCCGGGCCGCCCAGGCAGGCAAGATAAGGCTGGCGAATATAAAGACGCCCAGCACGCCGGGCAGGGCGGCGGGGGCGGTGAAGGCAAGCAGGGCGCTGGTGAACACTACGCCGGTCAGGGCGGCGATCACCGGTGTGATCAGACGCAGATAGAGCGTGTCCAGCGCGTCCACATCCTGGGTTACGCGCGCCAGAAGATCGCCGCTGCGCATCCGGCCCAACCTGGAAGGGGTCAGGGGGGTTGCGCGTTCAAACACCCAAAGGCGCAGCTCCGCCAGAATCCGGAAAGTGGCTTCATGGGTGACCAGGCGTTCGCCATAGCGTCCCAGGGTCCGGAACAGGGCGGAGCCGCGAACGCCGCCGGATGCGAACAGATAGTTGAACGCGCCGCCAGCTCCCGCCAATCCCGCGATGGCCGCCGCTGTGATGAACCAGCCTGATAGAGACAGGAGCCCGATGCCGGCCAGCAGGGTCAAGGCGGCTAACGCCGCGCCCAGACGTAACCACCAGCGATCCCGATGAGCGAGATTGAGGAAGAACATCAGATCCTTCATGCGCATCCCTTATCGGCAATGACAACATCAATAACCCGGTCTGCGAGGGCGCGAACAGCGGGACTGTGGGTGGCGATCAGCACCGTGCGTCCCCGCGCGGCGCTTTTCAACGCGGTCAGGAAGCGGGCCTCGGTCTCTCCGTCCAGATGGGCGGTGGGTTCGTCCAGCAAAAGCACTTTCACGTCCGCTGCCAGCGCGCGCGCCAGCGCCACACGCTGAACCTGACCGCCAGACACGCCATAACCCTGCTCGCCTATTTCAGTATCCAGACCGTCCGGCAGGCTGGCGGCGAAATCCATCACGCCCGCTGCGCTGGCGGCGGTCTGAACAATGGCGTCGCTCAGGCTGTCATCGAACAAGGTGATGTTCTCTTTAAGCGTGCCGTGGAACATCCGGGGGCGCTGTGCAATCCAGGCGGCCTGACCGGCCAGACCGCCCTCCAGTTCTTCCCCGTCAATCCATATCCGGCCCTCAGACAGGGGGGCATAGCCCATCAGCACCTTCAGCGCGGTGGATTTGCCGGCGCCGGACGCCCCCCACAGGGCGGTAATCTGGCCTGCGCCGGCTTCAAAACTCAAACTCTCAAGCCCGCGGCGTCCGTCGGCATAGACTGACCCTACGGTTTCAAATCGCAGCGCGGGGGCGTGGATGATGCGCCGCGCCGACCTGGTTCCGCCCGTGTCCTTGCCGCTTTCAAAGAAGGGTTCGAGCGCTTGAGCGGCCGCAATCGCGTCGGCCCGGTCGTGATAGGCGGCCGAAAGCCGACGCAGGGGCATGTAGAATTCCGGCGCCAGGATCAGGACGAATAGACCCGTTCGCAAGGTCGGGCTCTCCCCGGTCTCAAAGGGCATTTCGCCTAGCAGTGAAAAGCCGATATAGATCGCCGAGGCGGCCACCGAGAGTGCGGCGAAAAACTCCATAATTCCAGAAGACAAAAAGGCCAGGGTGAGCACTTTCATGGTGCGTTTGCGAAAGTCTTCAGAGGCTGTGGCCAGACCCGCCTGCTCGCGGCGTGCTGCATTGAAGGCGTTAAGGGTTTCCAGCGCCTGTAGCCGATCATTAAACCGCCCCGCCAGTCTTTGCAGCGTGGAGAGCTGGTCGCTGGACGCGGCCGCCGCCCCCGCGCCCGCCAGCGCCATGAAAACAATCAGCAAAGGGGCGGTGATCAGAAAAAACAGACCAATCACATAGCTGGCCATGAAGGCCGCCGTCATAATGATGAACGGGCCGGCCAGCACGACGATCGTCAGAGGGCGGTAACGACCATAAAACCCGTCCAGCTTCTCCACAGCATCAATGAGCGCGGCGCCGGTCTGGCCGCTCTCGCTGCGTTCGGTCTCGGCGGGGCTCTTTCGTGTCAGCGCCTGGGCGGCCTCACGACGCACTGACCTGCGCGCCAGCGCGCTGGCCTCCGCCCCGCACCGGGTCTCGCCCGCCTGAGCCAGCGCTCGCAAGACGGCGCACAACAGCGCCAGGCTCAGACCCGGTCTGATTGCGGCGCCTGTCACCAGGGCATTGACGGCGCTTGCCGCCCCCCAGGCGAATCCCGCAAACAGGGCGTATTGAATCGCCCCCAGCGCTGCGCTCAACCCTGTCTGCAAGGCTGCGGGCGCGCCCCAGGTTTTCAGCAAGGCATCCAGGGCGACCCTGCGCGCCTTTTCAGCAGCTCTGGCGTTTGGCGCGGACAGATCAGTCGTGTTCATGGTTCCCGGCATACACGGTCTTGCCTGTTTCTGTCTGTGACGCGCTCTACCGATCCACGTGGCGACTTGTAGAGTTTACGAACTTGTACCAAGGTATGTCAGGTTGTGGGAAATCCGCCCACACAGCGTTTCGCCATGTTTTCGCAAGGGCGATTATATGCGGTGGCGCCCATATTCCATATGAAGTCTGAAAGAGACACAGGTTTGAACTTACAGCGTGACATTGAACTGATAGATGAGCTTCGCGCCCAGGCGAACGAAACGTCGTGGCTGGAGTTCAAGAAAAATTTTGCGGATCCGGGCGGTATTGGAACACTAATTTCGGCTCTTTCCAATTCTGCTCGAATAGATGACAGAGAGCAGGCTTTTCTCATCTGGGGGATTGAAGATCAAACCCATAATGTCATCGGCACATCTTTCGACCCATTTTCCAAAAAGGTTGGCAATCAAAATTTCGAGTTTTGGCTCAGTCAAAGGCTTAATCCTGCTCCGGCATTAGAGTTCAGGCGTATCGCACACCCGAACGGTAGCATTGTGTTGCTGGAAATTTCTGCTCCAACGATGGTTCCCATAAGTTTTGATGGTGTTCCATATGTTCGCATAGGAAGTGCTACGCCTAAGCTTTCTGACAACCCTGATCGACATCGGGCTCTTATAGAGAAGATACGACCTCATAATTGGGAAAAAGGCATCTCTGCCGGCTATCAGTCCTCTGACGACGTGCTTCAGTTGCTGGATTATGAGACCTACTTCAGTCTGACCAAACAGAAGCAAGCACCACCAACGCATCATGATCATATTTTGAAGAATCTTGAGGGTGATCGTCTCATCCAAAAAGATGTGGGCGATCGTTGGAACATTACAAATCTCGGTGCAATTCTGTTCGCAAAAAATCTGAAAAAGTTTGGTGTTAATCTTGAACGCAAGGGAGTTCGCTTTGTATTCTATGACGGCGTTGATCGAACTGCGACGGTGGCGCATCGCCGTGACGGTGAGAAAGGCTATGCCTCTGATCTCGAGAACCTCCTTGATTACATTGGTCATCTACTTCCTCAGAATGAACACATTGGGCACGCCTTGCGAAAAAAGCGCCTCACGTTTCCACCGCTGTCGATTCGCGAGCTTGTGGTGAATGCCCTTGTTCATCAGGACATGACGGTCACGGGCGCTGGACCCCTGATTGAGATGTTCAAAGATCGCATCGAAATCACAAACCCGGGGAGTTCGCTTGTCGAAACTGATCGAATGATTGATTTGCCGCCGCGGTCCAGAAACGAATCGCTTGCATCCCTCATGAGACGTATGGGGATGTGTGAAGAGTCAGGAAGCGGCTTGGACAAGGTGTTCTTGGAAATGGAGTTTCATCAACTGCCGGCGCCGCTACTGAAAGTGAACAAAACGTCGATGCAGGTGGTTCTATACGGTCCCAAAACCTTTGCACAAATGAACGGAGAGGAACGAGTTCGCGCCTGCTATTTTCACGCCGTTCTGAAATTTCTGGCGGGAGAGTGCATGAAGAATAAGACCCTCTGCCAAAGGTTTGGTATTGATGTAAAAAATGCTGCGCAAGCGTCAGCGGTCCTGAAGAAGGCCATGGAAGACGGTTTTATCAAGTATGTGGACAAGGACCATCCCCGTGTGGGTTATCATCCCAGGTGGGCATAGTTTTCTTGATCGGTTCTTGATTTTCCTATCAATTTCCGCCCTTGAAACGAAAAATACCAAGCAAATTCAACATTTTAATGTTCTTGATCGGTTCTTGATT
>RKRX01000210.1 GCA_007571185.1 Oceanicaulis sp. | reverse complement strand
GGATAAGAGAGGAAATTGGCGATAAAACCCAGCCGGAACCAACCCATGATCAACAGCAGAACCCCGGACAGGAAAGCGAGCGTCAAAGCCGCGGCGGCGTATCCAATCCCACCGGCTTCAGCCACATGGCCTACCGCCGCCGCTGTCATCAGGGACACCACCGCCACCGGCCCCACCGCCAGGGATCGGCTGCCACCAAAGATCGCATAGGCGACCAGGGGCGCGATGGATGCGTATAAGCCCGCTTGCGGAGGCAGACCGGCCAGCAGTGCATAGGCCAGGGATTGCGGGATCAGCATGACGGTGACGGTCAAAGCCGCGATCAGATCGTGGCCCAGACAGGCCCGATCATAACCCCTGACCCAGGTCAACACCCGCAGATCTGGCGAAAGTCCGGCCAAGGATTAAACGCTCCGGGCCTGATTATGCCGTTCAGCCAGCCGCGTTCGAAGCCCGGATAGGTCATACCCGCCCCGCGCCGCCGCTTTGATGATCCAGTCAGGCTCATGATCGGGCGCGCAGGCCAGCGCCCAAAGCACAATGGAGCGCGTGCCCGAACGGCAATAAGCCAGCACCGGACCGGAAGTCTGCGACCAGACCTCAGCCATAGCTTCAATACGGTCATGGCCCATATTCATCCCGCTGACAGGAATATGCGTATAGCTCAACCCCGCCGCCCGAACAGCGTCTTCAATATCAGCCGATGAAGGCTGCCCCGGCGCCTCGCCATCGGGACGATTATTGATCACACAGGCATAACCGGCCTCGGCGAGTGCGTAGGCATCGGAGGGCGCGATCTGCGGCGAGGCGGAAAACCGGTCGGTGATGACCCGAATATCCAAATGCGCCTCCTCCGTAGATCGATCCAGGCTAGCGCCCTATGGGTGATGGATCAACCTGCCGTGGCTTTTGAGCTTTCTGGATGGGCCCGGAGCAGCGGCCTGTAGCCCTCGATGCCTCGCCCCCGTTGAGAAGGGATTACCCAGCGCCGTCGAAATCCAGAGATTGCTGCTGCGTATCTTCGGGCGGTTGATCAAGCTCGGCTGTGCGATACGCCTTCAAGCCAGATCGGGTGGCGTAGTTGTGCACGTCATTATCGTCCGAATAGAGTGTGTGCGCACCTTCTGTTTTGGCGATGGCGACAATCTGCCGATCAAACTTGATCTTGGTTCTGGCGGCATCGGGATTGGCATTATCTACACGGTGACTGCCGCGCTTGAGCGCATCACTCACGGCGCGAGCGGTTTCAATCGCCGCTCTTTGATCAAAGGATGCAATTCTGAATGTGGCTTGTTGGTTGAGTATGTTGAGATACGATGGCAAGGCGTCACCGGCATGGACCAACACTTCGCTCAAAACCGGTGTGGGAATGACAATTATCTCTTTGTCAGCTGTCAGGTTTTCAATCAGACACGTGATCCGCCCCGCTGCGTTCTCGACCCTCTCGCCTGTGTTAGGATCGACAGGCGCTTTGGCATCGGGATCAAGAACAAGAAGCAGAACTGAGCTATCGAAAACAACCATCAGTGAAAGCCGTCGCCTTTCTCGCGTAGGGCTCTCACAGCGCTCACCGGATCGTCCATGCTTTTCCATGTACTGCCTTTGATCTCGCGCATCCGGTTGATGACGTCTTTGAGATCATCGGCCTTGAGTACGCTATAGCGATCAACCCGGAACTTTTTGAGTATCCAGACACCTTCATGGTCCCGCAACCATCGACCGACACCCAAAATTCGTACCGGCTCATACATGTGTTGGGCCAGACGGCGTGCGGTTTCACGGTTGGCTTCGATGCCGGTATGCCTGGTTTCACCGCTCTGAAGCTGAAGATGTACAGTCTTGCCTGCTCCGCTGACGCTGATCAGGATGCCGTCAAGTGATCCTTCCTGATTAAAAGGGCCATAAATCATCGGACGCGGCCTGGTCACACCAGGGAAGACTATGACCTCAGCGCTTTCGTTGTCGTCTTCATAGATAGAGCCTGTCGCATTGTCTTCAGCAAGCAAGCGGTCGATCTCAGCCTGCGCCTTGGTTGCTTTGGGCGTCCCCTCACCATGCTTGATCTGCGTGAGATGGGAAGCGACTTTCGGGGCGCTTTCACGGTCAATTTTCGCGACAAGCTGTGTACTGCCGGATTTCAAGCCATGAAAGTGTACGCCTGCTTCATGACCGAGCATAGCTGCCAGATTTTGCATGTACTGAGCCAACCGTGCCATGGGAATAGTCTCGGGGGCATAGGCTTTTATGTACAGCGTGTAGCTTTCGCTCATAGCTTCCCCCGTTGCAGTCGCAACTAGCTAGAAAATTTACCTAGGAGAGTTACCCGTAGTGCAACCCGCCATGAGCTCAACAAACGATGAAGAGTAATTCTCAAGAGGGAAAAACAAATAACGTCCATCAAGACTTAAACTAAAAGACCCATCAGAATCCAAAAACGAAGAATGAAGCAAAGCAAGAATAATCCCACCCTGAGAATCTAGACCAGCTACAACAGAAGACCAAGTCTCTTCTCCTCTCAACCACCGGGTTCTGTATTGTTCAACGCCTAAATAAAAAGAAACTATCGGTTCCTCAGACTGAACTAAATCCACAAGACCAGCCTCTTTTGTATAAGTAAGGAGAACCAAATAAGTATAATCCGGCCATAGAGGGTCGCAAGAAATAGAAAGAACATAAGCCCCATCTTCTGAAACCGCCCCCATCCACCTTCCTCCGCGCTTCGTCCAAGCGCCTTCTTCCAATGATATTATATCCCACCTGTTAGAATATTCATCATTAAAGGACCCCTCATTAAATGACTGAATCAAAAACAAAAGAGCCAAAAGCCTCATCTAAATCTCCTAACCATATCCCCTAGTCCCATCAAAACTCCCTAAAGAGCTCCACTACAAAGAGTTTTATATTACCTCAAGTCTCTCATCCGGAAGTTACGTCTTCCCAGTTCATTGAACCTTCCCCTTCAAGATCAAATCGCGTTTTCCACTGAGCACTTCCGATACCTTGGCTCAGTTGCCAAAGATTAGAGCGGGGTCGCTCTCGGTCATATCAAACTGCTGCGCCCGAAAGCGGATTGCCTCAATGGGATCAGGCGCATCCATCGGGAAATGCTGATCCTCATAAACCTCAACGAGGGTCGCAAGCACATCGAGTTCGTCATCCTCATCCCGAGTGCGTTCAGCACCCATGAGAACCTCAACCCGAGTGAGGGCGGCAGCGTAATCCTGTCCGGAATGAATAGGCCGAATTCTGTTGCTATTCGTCATCACACGTCCTCTGCGTTGATCTGGTCATACGCCTTGTGAGTCCCTAGGAACCGGACAAACCCAAGCCCCTTCTTGTAATTGAATTTCACAACCAGCCGATATTTGTTTCCGCATATGTTAAAGAGCACGCGTCCGCCCTTGAGGCTGTTATTTCGTATCTTGAAACTGCGCGCCGAAGTCTTTCAGCCTAGCCCGGGCTACGATTCTCATGTTGTCCTATATGGCATATTATCAGTATTTTAATGTACTTCGGTCCCTTCAGAGAAACATTTCTGTGGTGTGCGTCTTTCTTGCAACAAGAGGCGAAAACTCTTCACACTTGGCAATGGAAGCACCCAAAACGGTCACTCCCGAAGCCGTAATGAACCCCGAAATCACAGGATAAGAGAGGAAATTGGCGATAAAACCCGACCGGAACCAGCCCATGATCAACAGCAGAACCCCGGACCCAGGTCAACACCCGCAGATCTGGCGAAAGTCCGGCCAAGGATTAAACGCTCCGAGCCTGATCATGCCGTTCAGCCAGCCGCACTCGAAGCCCGGATAGGTCATATCCGCCCCGCGCCGCCGCTTTGATGATCCAGTCAGGCTCATGACCGGGCGCACAGGCCAGCGCCCAAAGCACAATGGAGCGCGTGCCCGAACGGCAATAAGCCAGCACCGGACCGGAAGTCTGCAACAAGACCTCAGCCATAGCTTCGATACGGTCATGGCCCATATTCATCCCGCTGACCGGAATATGCGCATAGCTCAACCCCGCCGCCCGAACAGCATCTTCAATATCAGCCGATGAAGGCTGTCCCGACGCCTCGCCATTGGGACGATTATTGATCACACAGGCATAACCGGCCTCTGCGAGCGCGCCGGCATCGGAGGGCGCGATCTGCGGCGAGGCGGAAAACCGGTCGGTGATTACCCGAATATCCAAATGCACCCCCTCCGTAGATCGACCCAGGCTAGCGCCCTATGGGTGATGGGATCAACCTGCCGTGGCTTTTGAGCCTTCTGGATGGATGCAGGGTAGCGGCCTGTAGCCCTCGATGCGTCGCTCCGGCTGAGACAAGTGCGAAGGGTTTTCGCCTCTTGTTGCAGGAGAGACGCGTACCATGCAGAACCACTAGCGGCGTTGCTGGACACTGGCCCGTCGTCGCCGTCTCGTCAGTCAGGGTCTGCTCCATGAGCACGGCCCCGGTGTTGCTCACGTCTGCGCTTGCCCGAACACCGCCTCAAGCGAAGGCGCCTCTAAAAAATTGTCAAGCCATACATCAAGCTCGGTAACGGAAGCCCCGGCAAGCTGACGTTCCAGCTCATGCGGCAAGGGACCAAACCGACGGGTCAGCAAGCGGAACAAACCCTCGGCCTTACCTTTAGCCGTGCCCTCGGCGATCCCTTTAGCCGTGCCCTCGGCAATCCCTTCGGCCTTACCTTCGGTCTTGCCCCGCTCAATCAATGTTTCTGCGATCGATCCCACAATCGGCTCCCATCTCTCAGGTTTGGCTTCGCGCGCCACCGCCTCCAGCGCCTCAAGCCCAATGTTGAACGCCCAACACATATACTCCACCAACCGTTTTTCCAAGGCCGACCCTTCAGGGAGTTGTCTGAGCATGCGCCCCAGAACCGTCCTG
>RKRX01000181.1 GCA_007571185.1 Oceanicaulis sp. | reverse complement strand
CGCTCTCGGCGCGGGTGGAAAATTGCGGTCCTTCCATGGCCAGATAGGTTCCGCCCCGCTGCACGGTTTTTACACCCGCCGCTTCCGCCGCATCCGCAACCAGAGCTGACAAGCGCGCACAGACCGGGTCCGCCATGGCCACATGGGCCACACAACCTTGCGAGAAGAAGCTCTTGGTGCGAGCGAAAGTGCGATCAATGAACTGATCCACAATCACAAAAGCGCCCGGCGGCAATTCTTCCCGCAACGAGCCGACGGCCGATAGCGACACAATGTCGGTGACGCCCGCACGCTTGAGTGCATCAATATTGGCCCGGTAATTGATAGCGCTGGGCGGAATGCGATGACCCTCGTCATGGCGAGCCAAGAAGACCAGCTCCAGCCCATCAAGCCGAGCATGGACCAGCGGACCAGATGGCGCCCCCCACGGCGTTTGCACCACCTGCTTGTGTACGTCTTCCAGCCCTTCGAGCCCATAAAGACCCGATCCGCCGATAATGCCCGGTTTCCAGCTCATGGCCCAGATTCTCCAGCATGCGTCGGGCGCTCCAGTCAGGCCACCGTCCTGCAAAGCCTAATGTTTCACATTCGACCAGACCTGGCGGTAAGCGGCATACAAAAGCCCCGCCAGAGCCAGCAGATAAATCATGACCATCAGACCCATGCGTTTGCGGGCTTCCATGTGCGGCTCAGAAGCCCAGGCGAGAAAGGTCACGACATCATGCGCCATCTGTTCCCTGGTGGCGGGGGCGCCGTCCGGGTACTCGATCAGATCATCCTGCAATTGCGGCGCCATGGCCAGCAGACCGCCGGGAAAGTACGGATTGTAATAATTGCCCGGACGCACTTCGAGGTCATCGGGCGGCTCATAATCATACCCCAGCAGCAGCGAACGGATATATTCCGGCCCCTGCTTGCGCGCCTTCACGATCACCGAAAAGTCCGGCGGATAGGCGCCGCCATTGGCGGCCCGACCCTGCGCCTGGTTGGCGTAAGGGTAGGGAAACCGGTCAGACGGCCGACCGGGGCGCTCGAACATATCGCCAAACTCATCGGGGCCGTCTTCTACGATATATTCCGCTGCAATGGCGCGTACGATCGGGTTGTCATTGGCATTGGGATATTCGGCCAGATAGAACGGGCCGCCTTGCTCACCGAGATTGCGCAGATGCAACTGTTCCATGCCATGACAGGCGGAGCAGACCTGCTGATAGACCAGAAATCCGCGCTGCAACTCGCCACGGTCATAGGTTCCGAACGGACCTTCCCACGACCAGACATGCTTGTTGGGTTTGTAATACTCACCGGCCGCCCAGGCCGTCGGAACAGCAAGCGCCAGGACGCCAACAGCTGCAACCAGGAGGCGCTGGATTATTTTCATCTGTCACCCTCCTTATTCAGCCAGGGCAGCGACCGGGGCTGCTGCGCCGAATGTGTCTTTACCCAGCACGGACCGCTCAATGGAAGCTGGCCGCTCGGCGGGCTTCTCGACAAGACCCAGAAGGGGCAGAACCACCAGGAAATAGCCGAAATAGTACAAGGTTAAGATACGTCCCATCCACAGAAAATCGAGACCCAGCACACCCAGCACCGGCACCTTATTGTCCGGCAGTTCAGCGCCAACCCAGCCCAGACCCAGGCAGGCGATCACAAAGAACAGGAAGAACCAGCGTCCCATGGGGCGATAGCGCATCGAGCGCACCCTGGAAGTGTCCAGCCAGGGCAGAATGAACAGCACGCCAATGGCGCCGAACATCAAGATCACACCGCCCAGCTTGTCCGGCACGGCGCGCAGGATTGCGTAAAACGGCAGCAGGTACCATTCCGGCACGATGTGAGCCGGGGTCACCAGCGCATCCGCCTCAACATAGTTGTCGGCGTGGCCCAGGGCATCGGGCCAATAGAACACGAAGAAAGCGAAGATGATCAGGAAGACCACGATCGCAAAGCCGTCTTTCACCGTGTAATATGGGTGGAATGGCAGGGTGTCCGCCCCCGTCTTCACCGTCAGGCCGGTCGGGTTGTTGTTGCCTGGCACGTGCAGCGCCCAGATATGCAGACCCACAACCCCTGCAATCAGAAACGGGATGAGATAGTGCAGCGAGAAAAACCGGTTCAGCGTTGCATTGCCGACGGAAAAACCGCCCCACAACCATTCGGTGACAGGCGTGCCCACGACCGGCAACGCGCCAAATAGGTTGGTGATCACCATGGCGCCCCAGAAGGACATCTGGCCCCACGGCAGCACATAACCCAGAAAAGCCGCCGCCATCATCAACAGGTAAATGACCACGCCCAGGATCCACAACAATTCCCGCGGCGCCTTGTAGGAGCCGTAGTACAGGCCGCGCAGCATGTGCAGATAAACCGCCAGGAAGAACATGGACGCCCCGTTGGCGTGACTGTTCCGCAGCAGCCAGCCGAAATTCACATCCCGGTCGATACGTTCCACCGAGGCGCACGAATAATCGATATGCGGCACATAGTGCATGGCCAGCACGATGCCGGTAAGGATCTGGATCATCAGGCAAACGGCCAGAATGCCGCCGAAGGTCCACCAGTAGTTCAGATTGCGCGGGGTTGGGAAATCCACAAAGGAATCCCAACCCAGACGTGCGATCGGAAGACGTTTATCAAGCCAGCGCGTGAAGCCGGTTTTAGGTTCGTAGGTGCTTGGTCCGCTCATCGTCTCTCTCCCTCAACCCAGGCGCAACGTGGTCGCCGAAATAAAGGTCATCGGCGGAATCGGAAGATTCTCCGGCGCCGGGCCTCGACGGATACGGCCCGAGGTGTCGTAGTGCGAGCCGTGGCACGGGCAGAACCAGGCGCCGTAATCGCCCGCCCCCTCAGTCGGCACACAGCCCAAATGGGTGCAGTTTGCCCCGGAGACCAACAGCGATGCACGCAAGGTTTCGTCCACCTCCACACCGTCGTCGATCACCGCAGACAGCGCCGAACGGTTTTCGTCAGTCGCGGGCGAGCCTGCGGCCAGGTTGGCGTTACGCGCATCACCGTCAGGCAGGCTGTTGACCGCCACCTCGGCGGAAGCCGCCACTTCTTCAGCAGTGCGGCGACGCACAAAGTGCGGACGTTCACGGAATTTCACCGTGATCTCGGCGCCTTCTTCAAGATCGCCGACATTGATCTCGGTGGTGGAAAGCGCCAGCGTATCCGCCGCCGGATTCATCTGATCAATGAAGGGCCAGAACGCAAAGACCCCGCCGACACCCACAGCTCCAACTGTGGCGATGTAAAGAAAATCCCGGCGTGACGAATCTTCACCGCCGGTTTCATGATTACTGTTTACGTCCGTCACGCGTCGACCTCTTGAATTCGAACCGCCCACACCGCCAGAACCCTAGCACAGGGCCATCCCTTCACGGTGCGACGTGTTGACGCACGCCCGCCCAGCGTATTGCGCGCCATGGGGGCGGCTTAATGCCTGCTCGACAATTTTTCAACCCGATTGTCCCGCCATCTATACGTGTTTGCACTATCAGTTCGTTTTTCACCCGGGGGTCGTCGATCGTCAAATCAGCGCCGAACGCTCAAGCGCTGCTTGCAACGGTTCAAAACGCCCCTCCGCCTCAGCGTGAACACCGACAGGGCTGGATTTGAAATGCTCGGCCCGCAACCAGGCTTCCGCCCCGGCAATGTCTGCATCGACACCGACGAATCTTGCGACCCGATGCGCTGTTTCCCGGGGCTCGGCCAGCATGTCTTCATACCGCACTGTGATCATCCGATTTCCGAACACAGCCTGCCAGTGATCTGCAAGCGTGTTATGGCAGGCCAACACCCGCGCAATGTCGTCAGGATGATAAGTCCAGTGGCGCGCCCTGCGATAACGGGTTCTGTAAATCGACCACGCCAGATCACGCACATTCCGGGTGATCCGCACCAGCTTGGCCATCGGCAAGCACATGCCGAACACGCCCGCCACCATTTCACTGACCGATGTCGGATCAATGATTCGGCGCCAGCGATCTTGCTCCGGTGTCGCCAGCACGTCTTCAGCTTGGCGGAGATACTGCTTGACGATCTCGGCGGACACGCCAGAACGCCCGTTTATGTTTTCCACGGGCGACATTGCGGCAGCGCCCCGATCACCCAATCGGGCGGAACTCAACCACAAAAGGCCATTGGTCCGTACCAGCGCACCTGCGGATGGATCAGCGCTGAGCACGGTCGCCAGCCATTCCACCCCGCTTTCAGGCGGGGCGATGATCATCACCGGGCGGGTGTCCGGCACGCCGGACTCCATCCCCGCCTCGACACACTTAAGCTTATAGTCACCGACAATACCCTCAATCGCACTTTCGTGCATGTTCACATCAAAAGGCTTGCCATCGCGGATGAACGCCGCCCCTTCCGTGACCCGTATGGCGGCCACATCCAGATCGCCTGTGTCGCGATAGGCTTTGGAAAGCGCATAGGACAGAATCCCGCGTTGATGATTGTTCAGTTTTCCATCAGCCTGGATACGCGCTTTCTCCAGTTGCAGCAGTTCTGGCCCTCCTGTCTCGAAAGTCAGACACGCGCTCAACCCTTCCCAAGCCAACGCATCAACAGGATCAACCGCCAGTGCGCGACGGAATGCCATTTCCGCCTGTCTCGGACGTCCCAGACTGTAAAGGCAGCGACCGGCGCGAAATTGCAAACCACCATCCCCGGGACGGTCAAGAATCCATGGTTCCAGGGATTTGAGTGCGGCTTCATGCTGGCCCAGCATCGCCTGCACCGCCGCCAGCCAGGTCCAGGCCTGAACATCATTCGGCATGGCGCGGGTATAGGCTTGGGCTGCACGCAGCGCGCCTACTTCATCACCCATCTCCAGCGCCGCATCCGCCACTTCGGCCCAGCGCCCGCCCAAAGGCGGGGCGGCATCGAGCAGGCGGTGCGTCATCAGCGACGCTCCCAACG
>RKRX01000102.1 GCA_007571185.1 Oceanicaulis sp. | reverse complement strand
GTATTATATGAACTATGCAATCTTTTTTCTTCTACCCTTAAAATATTTTGTTTCATAAGCGGCCCCCACTGTCCTTTTGCCATAAACACATGATCATGATACACGCGTTGCTGTTTTGTGCGGATTGCAACGGGTTGTCAAACGGGCATGGCAGTCTTCAAAACACAAACTCAAGCTAGGCTAACCTGTTTGCCGGCTGACAAAGCCATCACAAGGGCGCCTTGCGGTACAATTCCCCAAGGTTTTGCGTGTGCGCCCTAGTATGGGATAATGTCCCGCTCTTGAGATCAAATCTAGCATGGAGATTTTCATGCGTTCTAAAGGCCGCCAACCTGACGCTTTGCGTCCGCTCAGATTCGAAATGGACTGGGCGCCCTACGCCGAAGGCTCTTGTCTGGTCAGTTTCGGCGATACCAGGGTGCTGTGCGCTGCATCTGTAGAAGAGAACGTGCCGCCCTGGCTTCGGGGGCAGGGCAGAGGCTGGGTGACAGGTGAGTATTCCATGCTGCCCCGCGCTACGCACGCGCGCACCCGCCGGGAAGTTCAGTCAGGCAAACCTTCAGGCCGCACCCAGGAAATTCAACGCCTGATCGGACGGTCTCTGCGTGCGGCGGTGGATCTCAAAGCCCTGGGCGAACGCCGGATCGTGATTGATTGCGATGTGCTCCAGGCCGATGGCGGCACCCGCACCGCATCCATCACCGGCGCCTGGCTTGCATTGAAAGCGGCCGTGGCGTATCTGATGGAAGAGGGTCTTTTAGAGACTGATCCGGTTGTCGCCCAGGTTGCGGCGGTTTCCGTCGGCGTGGTGGGCGGTCAGGCGCGACTCGACCTTGAGTATGAAGAGGACAGGATCGCAGAGACCGATGCAAACTTCGTACTCACGTCCACCGGCGGCGTGATCGAGGTGCAAGCCACTGCCGAGAATCACCCCATGACGCCGGATCAATTCGATCAGATTTTTACCCTGGCGCGCAAGGGCGTGTCCGAGCTGTGCATCGCCCAACTCCAGGCGCTCAAATCCTGAAACATGGGTGATTTGAAAAATCAGAGAGCCTGTCCGTCGCCATCGTCTTCGCCCTCATCTTCCTCGAACACGAGCAGGTCTGCAGGCTGACACCCCAGCTCCCGGCACAGCATTTCCAGCGTGGAGAAACGCACCGCCTTCGCTTTACCGGTTTTCAGAATGGATAGATTGGCCATGGTCAGGCCCACGCGATCGCTCAGCTCGGTGAGAGACATGCGACGTTCCAGCAGCACACGGTCCAGGGTGACGCGAATGGCCATGAGTGTTGATCGCGCCCCCTAGATTGTCAGTTTTTGCTCTTCGCGCATCCGGGCGCCTTCGCGGAAAATTTCCGACAGGACCACAAGAGCAAGCACAGCGACCCATGCGCCGAGATTGAGGCTGAATTCAGGGATTACGCGTGCGCCGCCCTCCACCGGATGCCCTGTGAGCGTGAACAGCAGCGCCAAAACGCCGTGCGCGCTGTATTGCAATAGCTGATAGACGGCGATGGCGATGGCGATCGCCCGCGAGTGACCCGAGTTCTCTGCAACAAACGGATCCCCGACGATAAGTGTTGCGCTGATCCGGCGCAGGCGGTCCACCACAAAGGTAACGGTGGCCAGAGCAGTGGCGGCTAGTGGAAGCACCAGAACCACATCAATAGCCAGAAATTGCTGAATGCCCGGCGGCAGAACAGGGCCTGAGCCGAGCAACTGGTACAGACGGCCAGAAACGATCAGCACAATGATGAGACTGGCGAATGCCAAACCCGCCCAAAGCAAGTAGTAGACGATGTCGAGCAGGATTTTCAGGGCTTGCGCCAATGATCCCTGGCCGAGTGTCTTCATATTCCTCCCCATTCAAACCTTCACAGCGCGAGGACCTTCAGCCGGGCGGCAAGATGTTTTCCGCGAGGGGAGGGCGCGGCGCACCTCATCTCACCCGGCCTTGATCCGTGGCGATGTCACCCGGTAAGGGTATTGATCGCGGCGACCATGCCGACGAACACGCCGGCAACCAGAGCCAGATTGATCATCATCGCGATTGCGCTGTGACCGGAACTGTTTTCGGACCTGACCATTTCATACTCTCCTATATCCTTGGTGTCGACCAACCAATTTCGAAGCCGTACCAGCTTTCTCGCCGGGGTCTTCGGTGATGGCGGTGTTCCTTCGCCACCGATATCGGTGCATGGACTTGAAAAACAACATGCATTTTTCGAAAGGCGATATGTGCGAATGAAAGGACACCGTGTGAACACCCTGTTTTCAAGCGCCTCCACATGGGCCATTGCCAGCCACAACAAAGGGAAAATCAAGGAGATAGGCGCACTGCTCGCCCCGTTCGGATTGACGACGCAAGGGGCGGATTCGCTGGGTTTGCCCGTGCCTGAAGAGACTGAAAGAACCTTTATCGGTAACGCAGAACTCAAGGCGAACGCAGGGGCGCAGGCCTCTGGTCTAGTGGCGCTAGCCGATGATTCCGGCTTGGAAGTCACTGCACTTGACGGGGCGCCGGGTATTTATTCTGCGCGTTGGGCAGGGCAGCCGCGTGATTTTAATGCTGCGATGCATAGGATTCGCACCGAACTGGAGGCCAGGGGCGCTAGGGATTATTCCGCCCGCTTTGTTTGCGCCCTGGCGCTGGCTCATCCCTCGGGTGAGATCCGTGCTTATGAGGGTGAGGTCAGAGGCGGGCTGATCTTCCCGCCCCGGGGTGGGAGAGGCTTTGGGTATGACCCCATCTTTATCCCCGTCGGTCACACCCAGACCTTTGCGGAGATGGAGCCCGCGGCCAAGCATGCCATAAGTCATCGCACTCACGCCTTCCAACTGCTAGTGGCCGATGTGTTCGGCGCATGAGCCCGGCCCCGAAACTGGGTCTGTATGTTCACTGGCCGTATTGCACACGTATCTGTCCCTATTGTGATTTCAATGTGTACAGGGCGGCGCATGCGCAGCCTCAGTCGTTGTTGCGGGCCCTGCTGACCGATCTGTCGCACTGGCGGGAAGCGTTGGGGCCGCGCCGTCTGGCCAGCGTGCATTTTGGCGGCGGTACGCCATCGCTGATGACGCCACAAGCGATCGGGACGATTCTTGAACATGCCGGGATGCTGTTCGGACTGGAACCGGGCGCTGAGATCGGGCTGGAAGCCAATCCCAGGGAGCTGGATGCTTTTGCGGAGATCGCCAGCGCTGGGGTGGAGCGATTATCACTGGGCATGCAGGCGCTTGATGACGCCAGCCTCAGCGCGCTGGGCCGCGATCATGATGCGGGCATGGCGCTCAGGGCGCTTGACCGGGCGCAGGCAAAGTTCGACCGGGTCTCGCTGGACCTGATCTATGCCCGGGAAAAACAAAGCCTCGAAGCCTGGTGCGCCGAGCTTGAAACCACACTGGACTTGGGTGTGGATCATCTCTCACTTTATCAGCTCACCATTGAGCCTGGCACGGCCTTTGACCGCAAGGTGCGACGCGGCGCGCTCATTGCGCCTTCCGATGATGATGGGGCGGAGATGTATGCGCTCACCCAGAGGGTGTGCGCGGAGGCGGGTCTGCCTGCCTACGAAATTTCCAATCACGCGCGAAACCGATCTGATCAATCCGTTCACAACCGGCTTTACTGGGAAGGAGCAGACTGGGTCGGCATCGGTCCGGGCGCGCATTCCCGGGTGGGGGCGGCCAAACGAGGCGGACGGCAGGGCGCTGCCGCCCGTTTGCGACCTGCTGATTACATGAAAGCGGTCATGTCAGGCGACGGGCATGAGCGCGAGCAGCTCTCTCCGGCCGACGAAGTGATTGAGCGAATACTGATGGGCATACGCCTTGTAGAGGACGGACTTGATCTTGATCAGCTCAGGACATTGACCGGGTATGCGCCCGACCTGGAAGGTCAGGCGCGCATGACAGATCAAGCCATGTTGAAAAAAACAGGAACCCGGCTGGTGCTCACACCACGCGGGCGCGCTTTCGCCGATGCCGTCGCTGAAGCCTTGGTCCCTGACAGTTTCGACTAGAACGCCTCTTCGGGTTCCACATCTTCTGCAGGGGCCCCATGAGGATCGCCAAAACGCACCGGTGCGGGATCAAGCACCCGGAACTGACCGCCGCGTATAGTGTAAATAGCGAGTCCACGCTCAATCGTCCCGTCACGACGGAAGCGGAACAATCCATCGACCCCGAAGAAACCGTCTTCGCTATCCAACCGGGAGGCGTCAAAACCGGTCGAGTCATCAAAGAGCAGGGCGGCCAGCGCAGCGGCGTCATAGCCTAGGCTGGCCAACCGGGAGGGTGCAGCGCCATAAACCCTTGCAAACACGTTCTCGAACCGAGCGCGCGCCTCAAGGTCGGGGCCAGCAAACCAACCATTGGACAGGGCGGGTTCACGAGCCAGAGTTTTGTCACGCCACAGGCCGGTGCCCAGGAATTTCACCAGCAGCGGATCAATGTTCTGATAAAGCAGGATTGGCGCCAACATACGAAGCTGATCACCGCCTTCAGGCAGCAACAAAACCTGGAAGGCCGAAGCCGGGGTGGGCGCCCAGTCAGCGCCGCTCATGACAGCCGCCTCTGCGGGGTCGAGCTCTTCAACCCCTAGCGCCGCCAGACTCGTTGCAGCTTCGGTCATCGCCAACACGCCGCCATCATAAAATTGCGTCGAGACCAGCCCAGTCGCAAATTCCATCTCAACCAGCTCAGGCTCGAAAGCTGCCGTCTCTTCCTCGGTCATATCCTCCGGTGCGGGTTTTGCAATCACCACCGTTTCAGGCGGTGGGGTCTCCCCCAGCAAATCTGTGATGGCGTCGGCATAGGCGGTGTGTGCGATCTGGCCATAAGTGGTGGCCGGTCCTATGAAGCCATAGCGCGTGGCGCCTTGCAGCGCGGCGTATTCCACAACCCGACGCACTTCCTCATC
>RKRX01000022.1 GCA_007571185.1 Oceanicaulis sp. | reverse complement strand
TGCCCGCACTGTGGTTCCTTTAATGTAACAGCGGGGATTGCCCATAAAAGCATGACGCATCGCTGCAATGAGTGTTCCAATAAACCTCGGTTCAGTGTTAAAGTCGGGACGGTGATGCAATCATCCAAACTTTCTTATATAATTTGGGCATTTGCTATTTATTTGTTTCTGACCAATCTCAAGGGCATTTCTTCCATGAAAGTGTATCGGGAATTGGGCATCAGACAGGCCACATCATGGTTCTTGTTACAGCGCCTTCGCCAGGCTTTCGCCAATCCACAGAATTTGTTTGCGGGGCCCGCGGAAGCCGATGAAACCTATGTGGGCGGCAGGGAAAGGAACAAGCATGAGAGCCGGAAACTCAATGCCGGGCGCGGCGGGGTAGGTAAATGCGTGATTGCTGGCATCAAGGATCGCACGTCCAAAGCGGTTGTCGCCAAGGTTATTGCAAGGGCTGACAGGCCCACGCTTCATGGGTTTGTCAACAAATATCTTGCTGGAGGCGCAACGATCTATACCGATGAATCAGCCGCCTATAAGGGCATTGACCGCCCGCACGAGTCGGTGAATCACAGTGCGGGTGAATATGTTCGCAAACAGGTTCACACCAACTCCATTGAATCGTTCTGGGCCATGTTCAAGCGGGCGGCTATAGGTGTTTACCACAAAATGTCGCCCAAGCACCTGCAACGCTATGTTGATGAGTTTGCCGGGCGGCACAATGTTCGTTCACAGGATACCCTTGTTCAGATGAACTCCCTTGTTGCGGGCATGGTGAACAAGAGGCTTCGCTATGTTGATTTGATAGCTGATAACGGGTTGTGTTCATTAGCCCGTCCGCTGGCGTAAGCTTTTATTCTGAACAGTGTTGGCTGAAAAACCGGGTTGAATCACAACCGGTGGTTTGTTGTGGGGAAATTTGGGGTTTGTAGGGCCGAACTTGCTAAATAGTCAGGGTGTTGTCTGTTTGGGCGGCATTTGATGGTGTAAAGGTCGCAGGTGTTGAAATTGATGCTTGCGATTTTACGGTTGACAGAACACGCTATGGCACTTTTGCGTATAATTCCCATTAAATGCGCGCCGCGCTGAAGATTCACGCCTTCGCCGGCGGCGTCGTTGGCGATCAGAACACGCACGTCGGGATCATCATTGAACGCGGCCACCGCCGCCCGGCGATGCTGGCGCGGCACGCCGCCATGGATCACCACAACGGCTTTGGGATCGCCAAGCCGCGCCGTGATTTTCTCTTGCAGATAATCCAGCGTGTCCCGGGGTTCGGTAAAGATCAGGATTTTCTTTTGCCGGCCTGAAACCGGATCATGGACCGGCGGGCGATCAAGAATAGAGGCCAGCTCGGTCCATTTGGCGTCATCCCCCGATTGACTCACCTGGCGGGCGTGATCTTCAAGGGTTTTGAGGCTGGCGATCTCGACCTCCAGTTCAGCCAAGGTCCGGGCGCTGGAGGCGCCGTCGAGCGCGTCCTGTTCCATGGCCTCACGTTCCTGACCGGAAAGGTCTTCGAGGTCGTCAAAATCGTCGGGAACAGAGAGGGCCGGGTTTAGCTCCGCAGGGGCGCCGTCCCGGTTGCGGAGACGCTCTTCATCCAGACGGGTCTGCAGTCGTTCTTTGCGCTTTTTCAGGGATTGCCAGATCGCGCGCGGCGATGAAGCCAATCGGCGTTGCAGAATCTGCAAGGCGAAACCAACCGTGGTGCGCCGGCGACCATCGCCTTCCCCGATGGCGTCGGCCCGGTTCATTTGCCTGCGCACATAGTCGGTCACCAGGGTGTAAAGTTCCGCCTCGTCAGGCGAGAGCCGGTAGCTGACGGTAGTGGCTCGCCGTTCAGGAAAAAGCGGGCGGCCATCGAACCGATAGAGTTCTTCCTTCACCAGCCGCCGCATAAGGTCGCCGGGATTCGCCCCTCTCATGCCTTCGCGAAAGCGGCCCTCGAATCGGTCGGCGTCGAGCAGTGACAGAAAAAGCTGGAAATCCTCATCCTTGCCGTTGTGCGGCGTCGCCGTCATCAACAACAGGTTGCGGGTTTGCCCGCCCAGAAACTGGCCCAGCCGAAAGCGCCGGGTGAATTTTGCTTCATTGCCGAAATAGCGCGCCGACATGCGGTGGGCTTCATCACAGATGATCAAGTCAAAATCGGGCGCCGCGCCGATTTTCTGCTGAAGCTCTTCGGACCGGGACGCCATATCCAGACGCAAGATCAGATGGTCATGCGCGGCGAACGGGTTGGCGCCGCCGGACGCATTGATCATGTCGCGGGTGAGAATCGTAAAGCCGAGATCGAATTTTTCCTCAAGCTCGTCTTGCCATTGTTCCACCAAAGCGCCCGGCGCCACGATCAGGCAGCGCTGGAGATCCCCGCGCAAAACCAGCTCTCTGATCAACAGACCCGCCATGACCGTCTTGCCTGCGCCCGGATCGTCTGCAAGTAGAAAGCGCAAGGGTTGGCGCGGCAGCATTTCGTCGTAAACCGCGGTGATCTGATGGGGAAGCGGTTCAATCGCCGATGTGGCAAGCGCCAGATACGGATCAAACAAATGCGCCAGGCGAATGCGGCGCGCTTCGGCGGCCAGGCGGAAATCTTCTGCATTGGCGTCAAGCGCAAAGGGCCGGGTCGCAGAAGCCGCCGAGAGCAGGCGCTCTTCGCTGCGCGTTAAAATGCGCTCATCAAGCCCCTTGTCATCGCGATAAACCACTTCAATTCGGTCAGAGCCCAGCCAATGGACGCTCTTCACAGTCGCAGGGCCATGAGGGCCGAGGCCGCTCACACGGGCGCCGACAACAATTTCTTCCAGTCTGAGCACCATCAAATCCCGGCAAGGTCCAATTCGTCAGTTGTCCTAGCAGCGGCTTTTTTCACCGTCCAGTTTCAGGGTCGGAGGAAAGCGCATTCCACAACGCAGATACCGGCAGAGCGCAGAGCCTGTCGCCGAAAGACAGCGCCTTTTCGCCTGTGTAGAGCACTATGCCCTGAATGAAGGCGTCGCCTGTCACCGACTGTAACCGCTTAAGCCCCCTGAAATCCTCAGCCCGGACAGTGGCGGCCGCCTTAACTTCAACGCCAATGAGCGCGTCAGGGGATCGTTCGATGACGAAATCAACCTCCACCTTGTCCTTGTCGCGATAGTAATGGAACGCATAGGCATGTTCAGACCATGAAGCGTGTTTCAACAATTCTGAGAAAACAAATGTTTCCAGGAGCGGTCCGAACAGGGTTCGGTCCCGGCTGAGCCGATGTGATGTGATTTTGGTCAGGACCGCCAGCAAACCTGAATCGAGAAAATACAGTTTCGGGGTGCAGATCAACCGTTTCAATGCGTTCCGGCGCCATGCCGGCAGAAATCGCACAAGAAACATGTGCTCCAGTGTTCCGACATAATTCTGAACAGTCTTGAGGTTCAGACCAAGATCATTGGCGATATGGGTGTAGACCACCCTTTGCGCTGACCCGATTGCGGCGGCCTGCAAGAGTTTTGTGACGTCGTTCAAACGATGCGCGGTCCTGATGTCGCGCATGTCGCGAGTCAGAAGGGTTTGTATATAGTTGTCCGCCCATGCCTTTCGGCGGGCGGGCGTTGACCGCCCCAACATTTCTGGATAACCGCCGGACAAGACGCGGCCAACAAGGTCTGAACACTCATAAGGGCCGAATGGAAATGGCCGGGCCAAGGGCTCGAACATGCGATCAAGCCTGTTGCCCGGGCTCCGCCCGATTTCACTCTGCGCCAGCGGCGACAACTCGCTGACTTCCATGCGCCCGGCGAGCGATTCACTGACCGTCGGGATGGTCAGAATATTGGCGGAGCCGGTCAGCAGGAAGCGGCCGGGGCGCTGATCGGCATCCACTGACAGTTTGATTGCCCGGACAAGCTCAGGCGCGCGTTGTATTTCATCTATGGCGACGAACCCGAACTGCCCAATAAAACCTGCCGGATCCGATCGGGCCGCCTGATAAACAGCTTCATCATCAAGAGTCACATAAGGCCGACGGGCGCCGGCGAGGTTTTTGGCCAGCGTCGTCTTTCCCGCCTGACGAGGACCGCAAATCAGCACAACGCGCGTATCGCCCATCGCCTGTGTGATTTTACCTTCCAGGTATCGGGGATGGTTCGAGCATCTCACATCGGCCATTCTGGAATCCCTGATCGTCTGATTTGTATTTTATATCCGTCCAATCTGTAATTTGCACCCGTCCAATCTGTAATTTTGGCATGGAAGGCGCCATAGTCACGCCTTGCGGGATTGTTTGGACAGATGAGACGTCTCGCTCGGATTCTTTTCGCCTCTCGTGGCGATAGGGTCGTGCGCCATGGAGCTCGCCGAAGGCGTATTCATACATGGCGACCAGTTCAAAACCATGTTTTGCGGCACTTGTATTGTTTGGTAGGGAGCGGCATACTGCCATTAAATAGTGGCGGTATGCTGCCAGAGGAGTTCGACATGGCCCAATCGGTCAAGATTTCCGACCAGAAAATAGAAGCTGTCCGCAGGACGGTAGAGCTTTCGAGCCAGCCTGTCGCCGGTCAGGTCGACCAAGGGATGAAGAGCGTCCGCGCCGTCAAACCATCGCCTAGATTGAATCATGATCGTATCCGCCAGACGTTGGCGGGCGAAAGAAGCCCGGATGCATTGTCCGGTGAGGAGCAGACTGTTTTCATCGACGAGCTGCTAGCGGCGGTGTCGATGAAAACACCGGAGCAGGCGGCTTTCTTCGAGAAGCGACGAAAAGAAGGTCTCGGTGTCGGCGTCGATGAAAGCGGAGAGATCGTTCGGCAAGCTGACATCGAAGACGCAGGAGACCTAGCGGCTTGGCGCGCCCAACCCTGTTCGTAATGGGAATTATCCCGCAAAGTGCCATTGTGAATAGAATCAATGGGTTAGGGTATTATTTTAAATTCCTCAACAATATAGACA
>RKRX01000187.1 GCA_007571185.1 Oceanicaulis sp. | reverse complement strand
GCCAAAGAGCTCGCGTCCGCGGGCTATGGCTTCGCGGTGCGCTATGTGCCGCTCGACTCCCGCAAGCCCAACCTCACCCGGGAGGAAATGCAGGCCATCCTCAACGCTGGCCTTGCGTTGATGATCGTCCAGGAGGGGGCGGGCTTCAAGACCAAAAAACCGACCGAGCAACTGGGAGCCTTCAATGGCAAGAACGCATTGAAGTACGCTCATGAGCTGGGCTACCCCCCCAAGGCGATGCTCTGGGTCGATGTTGAGGCGGTCGGGGAGACTTCGCAGCAGCACCGGCGGGTCGCGTGGGGCGGGCGCGACCCGGCGCGCCGCCTCAGTCAAACGCTCCAGCGTATCAGGATCAGTGCTGGTGTTGTCATGGCCCGGTTCCACGCTGGCGCCCGCGATCAGCCTGTCTCCGGGTTTGGCCGCTAGATAGATCGATACGCCCCGCACCACCCGCTTCGGACAAGCTGAACGCGGTACGGAAAAGCTGATCATCTGGCCTTTGACCGGCGTCATGGCTGCGGATAAAGGAACGTTGGCCAGCCGTTCCGCACCAGAGGCGAGGATGACCAGATCAGCGCTGAGGATTTGACCTTCAGCCAGCACCACCCCGGTCACCTGACCGCCTGTGCGATCTAGAGCGTCCACACGCACCCCTTCGCGAATATCCGCCCCGCTCTGACGCGCCGCTTGCGCCAGTGCTCCACCTAAAACACGGTTGTCTAGTTGTCCGTCATGAGCAAAAATCAACGCACCCAATCCCGGTGTCAGATGGGGCTCTAGACTTGCAAGCGTTTGAGCATCCACTCGTGTGGCGGGCACGCCTAGTTGCTCTGCCAGCGTTGCAGCCACGTCCAACCGGAACAAGTCCGTGGGCTCGAATGCGGGCGCGATGGAACCTTTCTGCTCATAACCTAAAGGTTGATCGGTGAATACGGATAATTGCGGCGCCCATTCGGCCCAGTGGATGAGCCCCTCATGGAGAAACTCAGCGAAAGGCCGGGCCAGTGCATGATCAGGCTCCAGCTCAAAACTGGATTCAAACCCGGCCGCCAACATCCCGCCAGACGCCCATAGGGCTCCGCCGCCGGCGCACCCCGCCTCCAGGACGGTGACTCGCGCACCCTGGGATGACAGACGCCACGCACAGGCCAGTCCTGCAGCCCCGCCGCCGACAATCAGAACATGAGCGGACAATCGCTGTGCCAAAATAGGTCCAGGCATGGGGTATTCCAGTTGATACCAGGATCCGGTGCGAACCTGATAAGGCGCACCGAGGAACTATTTCGTCAGAATCCAAAGTCCAAAGGATGCTCTCGCCGCAGCGTAACGGTGTGACTCGCAACCGACGAACACGCTCGAAATCGTCAGGCGAATCAAGACAAAACATGTCAACAAATTCAGGACAGAATTCAGAACAAGGCGCCGAAGGGGACGGATGGTACCGCCTGATGGATTCGAACCATCGGCCTCTAGATCCACAATCTAGCGCTCTAACCAGCTGAGCTAAGGCGGCATGCCATCAATGGTGCGCAAATCCGACCGGACCATCGGAAGGCGGGATCTAGCACCGAGCCTGGACCGGTGCAATATCCGCCAGCCTGCTTTCGGCAGCGCAAGTTCGCCCCGGGCGTAACCACATCTGGAAGCGTCAGTCCGCTTTTGAGGGAGGGGGTTCAGCACCATCTTGGCCGATATTGATTTTGGAGCTGTCGCCGTGCTGCGGCTTGATGGGAAGGGCGGCATGGACATGTCGCAAGCTGACCTCGCACCCCGTCAGGGCTTGATTGCTGAGGATCAAACTTGTCTACTGTTCTCAAAATCGGGGGCAAGCCCGATGACAGATGGAGGAGAGAGACCATGAAATTCGGTCTGGTTGCTGCGGGGATCACTATTCTTATGGCGTTTTCTGAGTTTGGCGCGCACGCTCATGCGCAAACTTTCTATCCAGGCGATCGGGTGAGCGGCGATCATTTCGCCACGCGCTCACCGGTCACCGCCACTGGCGGGATGGCGGCCACGGCGCACCCGCTGGCCACGCAGGTGGCGCTGGATGTGCTCAAGGCGGGCGGCAATGCCGTAGACGCCGCCATTGCTGCGAATGCGGCCATCGGTCTGATGGAACCCACCGGCAACGGGATTGGCGGTGATCTGTTCGTCATCGTTTACGATCCTGAAACCCGCCAAGTTTACGGCCTGAACGGCGCCGGGCGCTCACCGTTGGGGTTGAGCTATGACCAGGTGGTCGAAACTGTGGGTGAGGATGGCGCCATCCCGTCTCTCGGCGCCATGTCCGTTTCCGTACCAGGCGCAGTGGACGGTTGGTTCACCTTGCATGACCGATTCGGTCGGATGCCTATGCAGGACATTCTGGCGCCGGCCATCAGGTATGCCGAAACTGGTTTTCCTCTGACTCAGACCATCGCCTATTACTGGAATCGCAATATGCGGATACTCGCCAACCGGTTCGAGGATAACCGGTTCGAAGAATTCGCCAATGCCCGGGCCATCTACCTGACCGAAAGCGGAGATGCGCCCGGTGAAGGCGAGATGTTCCGCAATCCTGATCTGGCTAACACTTATCGTCAGATTGCCGCAGGCGGGCGGGATGCGTTTTATGAAGGCGAGATCGCCCGCACCATCGACGCCTACATGCAACGCATCGGCGGCTGGTTACGGTATGAAGATCTGGCCAATCATCGCTCGCAGTGGATTGAACCGGTCAGCGTGAACTATCGTGGCTATGATGTGTGGGAATTGCCGCCTCAAGGCCAGGGTGTCGCCGCACTGCAAATGCTGCAGGTGCTAGAAGCCTATGATCTTGCCGGGATGGGTTTTATGAGCGCGGATGCCCTGCATGTCATGGTGGAGGCCAAACGTTTGGCTTTTGAAGATCGCGCCCGGTTCTACGCTGACCCTGATTTCGCGCCCGCGCCGGTTTCAGCGCTGATCAGTGACGCTTATGCGGTGGAACGCCGAGCGCTGATTTCAATGGACCAGGTCATGCCCCAAGTCACCCATGGCGATCCAGCTATCCTGGAAGAGGGCGACACGACTTATCTGACTGTGGCGGACGGCGCCGGGATGATGGTATCCCTCATTCAGTCCAATTTCCGCGGCATGGGTTCGGGATTGGCGCCTGATGGTTTGGGCTTCATGCTGCAAAACCGTGGCGAGCTGTTCAGCCTTGATCCAGACCATCCCAATGTCTACGCACCAGGCAAGCGTCCCTTTCATACCATTATCCCCGCCATGATCACCAAAAATGGTGAGGGGCTGATGAGCTTTGGTTTGATGGGCGGCGCCATGCAACCTCAAGGACATGTGCAAATCATCACCAACATCATTGATTTTGGATTGAACGTGCAGGAAGCGGGTGATGCGGCGCGTTGGCGCCATGAGGGCTCCACCTCTGAAACCGCCTCTGCGGGCGAGAACGCGGGTGTAGGCGTGCTCCATCTGGAAACCGGCGTACCTACAGAGGTGCGCATGGACTTAGAGGCCCGTGGTCATGTTCTGGGCGCTTCTGATGGGGGATTCGGCGGTTATCAGGCAATCTGGCGTGATCCTGAGACCGGCGTGCTGCATGGCGCAAGCGAGATGCGCAAAGACGGGAATGCACAAGGATATTGACACCTTGTCATTTTGGCACAGGAACATCACTTGTAAGTCTGGTCAAATTGATCATCTCACATCAACGGAGGCGAGGGTGCGCCCTTCCCTGCTATTGACCGCCGCCCTCTCCGGGATCATGACGCTGACGGCCGCAGCACACGCTCAGAATGATCGCGGCGGCGCCCTCACTTCGTACGAACATCCCAACTATCAAGGTTGCTCGATAGTCCTCGACACGGATGCGCCCAACCTGCGCCATGTGGATTTCAACGACATCACTAGTTCGATTCAGGTCAGCGGCGGTCAGTAGGAAGTCTGTATCGATAGTGAATTCCGCGGCGCGTGCCAGGTGATCGATAGTGATCAACCCAATATGAGCCAGTGGGCGTTTAATGACCGGATCAGCTCATTACGTCCCGTTCACAGCGCAAACCGACGCGGCCGGATTCGGAAAAACGGTGTGACCTTGTGGTCGGATCCGAACTTCACCGGTCGCAGTGTCACTTTGATCGATACAGAAGATAATCTGCGCCGGCAAAACTTCAATGATGCCGCCCGGTCGATCAGGGTGCATTCATGCGCCTGAACCCTTTGCGAAGATTCCGACTTTGCAGGCCGATGTGTGGAAATCTTTCGTGATGCACACAATCTGGACGTCTACAATTTGAACCGGAAAATCACCTCTGTCATTCCCGGGCGCCGAAGCACACGCGTCAATCCTCGACAGCGCGGCGCACCCGTCAATCCCGGCTATGGCGGCGGCCGATCGCGCATTAAAGGCAGTGTGCGCGGCGTGGAGACGCTGTTCTTTCCGGCACCGGAAGTGCGAGGCTATCCGGTCAGCCGTTGCCTAGGTGACAATGCGGGTTGTGGGCAGGTGACGGCAAACGAAATCTGCACGCTCAACGGGTTCCGACGGGCGGAGTTTTTCTCAACTCGCCGAACCCGCGAACCGCTCTGGTTCATTTTTGAAGGGACTACGCACTATGGCGGAGCTCAGATAACAGACGTGCTCTGCGTACGCTAGAATATCCATCGACCTAAACAAGAAACCCGACGCGGCACGCCAGGATGGCTCCACCTACCGGTTGGGCGCCCCCTGATGCTTACCAGATCGGATGCCTCTGAGAAATTATTTGAGAAATTATTGAGTTGCGGTGTTTACAAGGTTGGGATGTTGTTGTAAAGGCGTGACCCGGTGGTGTCGTCAGGCGATTCGTCGGGGCGATCCTGCGGTTTTCGTGTTGACTGCGAACCAGGGAGATGTTACAATGGCAAGCCTCAGACCTCAGACCTCAGACCTCAGACCTCAGACCTCAGACC
>RKRX01000008.1 GCA_007571185.1 Oceanicaulis sp. | reverse complement strand
GGCTGAGTAAGGATGAGACGCTTGCATCAGTGCGAAGCGCCCTTGGTCTCAACAGAGAAAAGCTGCCGATCTCCACTCTGCGGGGCCAGCACGCGGATAATCGGGAATGGATGGTCAATCCAGCAGCATCGTCGATCATCGTCGGTACCGTGGACATGGTAGGCTCGCGGTTGCTATTCAGCGGTTATGGCGTATCGCGCCGCATGCGGCCATTCGTAGCGGGTTTGCTGGGTTGCGACACATTGGTCATGCTGGATGAAGCGCATCTCGCTCACCCATTTGAGCGCCTGCTCCGAGCGATTGATAAAGGACAACGCCTTTCGTTGACAGATGGAGAGAGCAGGGTCAACGGCGCGTTCACTGGCGCCGCAACCGGCGGTGGACTTCCCCCTCCATTCCGCACGTTGCCTCTGTCGGCTACCCCAGGCCGTACAACCGGCGAAGTTTTTAGATTGAATGATGATGATCGTAGGAACAAAGAAGTACGGGCGCGATTGGACGGGTGTAAGAACCTGACGATTGAAAGTCTCACGTCGGATTTGAAAGGCAAAATAACCTTTTCTCAACAGAAAACTCACCTAGTGAACAAGCTTACCGAAAAAGCCTGGAAGCTGATGGAAGATAAATGCTCAACGTTTGAAAATCATCCGGGTATCTTGATTTACTGTGATCTTCGTGAAATTGCCGAAAAGGTAAAAGAGAACCTGAATAAGAAAGTGAAGAAAAAATTTAGAAAACAAGCTGAAAAAGATGCTTGGCATGTAATTCTCTTCGTTGGCGGACGGCGAGTATATGAGCGGCAAAAGGCAGCTAGGGAACTACAGGAGTATGGTCTTGTCGGAGATACTGCGGCATCACGCTGCAAGCCGGTATTTCTTGTTGCAACTTCGGCTGGCGAGGTAGGAGTTGATCTCGACGCGGACCATATGGTTTGCGACCTGGTCGCTTGGGAACGTATGGTGCAGCGACTTGGCCGAGTGAATCGGCGAGGCACTGGAACCGCGCGAGTCGTGGTCATTGACCAAGAGAGACTACAGGGTAAGAACCTCGACGAAAAGGCGGAGAGACGCAAATCTGTGCGTGCTCTGCTCGACGCACTTCCACGGAGTAAGAGCGGAGAATGCCAGGCCAGCCCTGGGGCCCTCGCGTGCCTCGCCTATAATCCTCCGGATCACCGTGAGAAGATTGGCAAGGCGACTACACCCGTGCCTCTTTATCCTGCGCTTACTCGTCCGCTGATTGATGATTGGGCGATGACATCGCTGGAAGATCATGCTGGGCGGCCAGAGGTTAGGCCGTGGCTTCGGGGATGGGATGAAGCCGATGAGCCACAAACCTCCGTGATCTGGCGACGTTACCTGCCTTTATACTTCCGTAGGACAGGCGATGAAGTGGATGCGGTGAAGGCGACGCGGTCACGGTCTCTTCATGCGTTTTTCACATCAGCGCCGCCGCAGACAGTGGAGATTCTGGAAACCGAGACATCGCGTGTAGCGGATTGGCTCAAAGAACGGACTACAAAGTGCTTGGAGATAATCTCTGGAACCTCTGATGCAGAGAAAGACAATGATGGCGTGGATGATGCACCGGGATCCACACATCTTCTGGTGCCTCTCACATATGACAGTCCGATTGCTTTTATCCTCGACAGCGCCAATCGCCCGGTGAAACTCCTCACTCTCAATGAAATAAAAGATAAAAAACCCAAAGATTTAGAGCCGATACTCTCCGGTAAACAGCTTGTGGTGGACGCGAGGTTGGGCGGGTTGACGGATGGCCTTCTGGATAAGAAGACTGATGAGGAGCCGCTTACAATCGAGAATGATGAATGGGGGGAGTTACACGACTCCTCCGTGGGCGGCCTCACAATAAAAATTGAGGAGGGAGTGCCGGACAACAATGCTGACCATGACGGTTGGCAAAATGTGTATGCGGCGCCCTATAAAGTTTCAGCTGAAGGCGAAGCGGAATCTTCCCTGATTATCCGCAAGCGCGGAGGCGAAGGAGAAGGCGAGGATGCCCGGGCAGTGGCTCGTAAAGCCCAGCGCCTCGACGATCATCAGCAATGGGCGGGAGAGGAGGCGGCACGTATAGCCGATGCGCTTGGCCTTGATGAAAAGAACAAGGCTATGCTGATTGCTGCCGCCCGCCATCATGACGACGGCAAGGCCGCTCATCGGTGGCAGCGAGCGTTTAACGCGAAGGAAAATGGAGAACCCTATGCCAAGACGACAAGTTCTCCGAACCAGCAGATTCTGAATGGCTATCGGCACGAGTTCAAATCAACGCTTGATGCCCAAAAGAGGGGGCTGGACGGTCTTAACCGCGACGATCCATGCTTTGATCTCGCGCTACATTTGATTGCTGCGCACCATGGGCATGCTCGACCTGCCATCGGCATTGAAGGTTGTGATGACTTGCCGCCGAGTGCAGCAGAAACCGCCGCCTACAAGATTGCCGTGCGCTTTGCACGCCTACAGCGAGAATGGGGGCCTTGGGGTCTTGCTTGGTGGGAAGCATTGTTGCGCGCCGCCGATCAGGCGGCGTCGCGACGACTCGACAAGGAGAGTGTGTGATGGCCGAGGCGTCAATCCCTGTCGATCTCACCAATCCTGGCCAAGTGTTCGCTTGCTTGGGTTTTGTCGAAGCAGCCGACATATTGCTTGGTGACGCCCGAGGCGGCTTTGACTGGGAAAGCCCGTCTGACATGCATGTGCGGTTCCGCCTTTCCGCACACGGCAATGACAATCCAGTCAAGCGCGTCCTGTGCTTCCTCGACAAAGCCACGGTCACATCTATCGCACCAAAGGATTCATCTCACGACACCGAAAAGTGGCGTGTCACAACAAACGAATACGACTCTAGTGAATTTCCGTTCAAGGATACAGGATCAGATGTCCTGCCAGCAAAACTGTGTAATCCTGATGGCAAATGCGTCACGATAGATCATTGGGGTGACCGGGGTCGGATAGACCGACGCGACAGGGTAAAATTCTGGGCTGGAGCTGGCGGTTATCCTGGTGCTGGTTTGGCACGTGATGCTCTCAAGTTGATTCGTGATCGAGCCATTCACAGCGCCAATGATCCCTTTTCGTTGAGCGCAGAGCAAAGTAGCAGTTTTCGTTTTGACTGGCGACGTGACTACGTACCAATTGACGCCGGTTTCTCGCCCAATGTACACGGGTCTGTAACTATGCGTGGATATCCGATCGTCGAATTGTTGGCGGCTGTCGGTTTGACTAACGCCCGGCCGATGCGGCACGACGCATTGGAATACAGCTACGGTGTCGCTGGCTTGATTGCCAAAAGTCTGTACGACCCTGTCTTTCTACGCGTAGCTTTGGGACTAGAAAAACCGCCGTTCCCGGGGATGCCGTTTCGCCTGTTTTCCATGCGGCTAGGTTGGCCCGGAAAGAAAGATCAAGCTCGTTGTATAACCGTTGTAACTGAGGAGACACTGTCGTCATGACCAAATTCAACACTGATTTCTTCGAGTCTTGCGCCGACGACTGCGACGGTCCTGTGGCCCTGACGCTACGCCAAAGGTTGCTGCCTGTGGAAGGTAAGGACGCCGTAATCTTCCCGCCGACCTATGCTGAGATCGGCTACAATATTGACACACTCGCTGACGGCTCTGAGGTTGCAACCATTGATAGTGTGGGTTCCCAAGCCAATCGTATGGAGCCAATTTTCGAAAAGGAACCTTATGCCTCCTTGGTGCCGCAGGTGAAGATTGCTTATGGCGAGAACAAGTCAGTCTCCATTCTTCAGGCCGGACACCGACTAGGTGATGCAATCATACGATCCGCAGGAGTTGGAAATGGGGTCGGTCGCGATCTTGCAAATGAAGCCGAAGAGGCATTCAATCACTTTCTCAACAAGGGCAGTGCAGAAAAAATTGCAAAACTAGCGCCGACTTCGCTCGTATTCGGCGTTTGGGATTCGCGAGGCACGCAGGCCAAGCAACCACGCATTGTGCAGTCCGTCATTCGGGCTTGGGAGGTCAATAAACTCACGCGTTCAGCGCAATTCACACCCGCGATTGACTACACCAAACACGTTGAGTTCACCAAGGATGAGCAAAAGAAGCTCTCCGAGCGCGGCTTCGTTCATGTGCCTTCAACAGAAGAACCCGGCGGGATAGTAGTCCATGGCGATATCCTCCGTACAATAACGGTCAACCTGGTGGCGTTACGACGCTTGGAAGCAGAAGATGACTGTGTGTCGTTGAAGTTGCGACGCTATATCCTTGGGCTTACATTGGTTGCGGCGACCGCGCCGTTTGATGGTTTTCTGCGCCAGGGCTGTCTGCTTACCTCCGATCCGGACACACCTTCACTGTGGGAGGCGGTCAAACGCGATGGCACACGGGATAAGGGGGAGTTGGATGAGCGCACTGTTCTCGATTTTGCAGAAAGGGAAGCTAAAAATTTCGGCGTGGGTGAAAGCTTGACTGTCGAGTTTGACAAAAACCAAGCAGAGAAAGACGCTAAAACCAAAAAAGTTAAGGATTGAACCATGGCATGCGCGCTTCTCGTTACTGTGAAGTTTTACGAAGGTCGCTATCATGGTCACGGCGATTGGCCGCCAGCTCCAGCAAGACTGTTTCAGGCACTGATGGCAGGTGCGGCCCGGGGTATGGAATTACCGATCGAGGTTCGGGATGCGCTGGAATGGTTGGAACGGCTGCCACCTCCGGTGATTGCCGCCCCACGTGACGTACCCGGTCAAGAATATACTAATTTCGTACCCAACAACGATGTTGATGCTGCTCTGTCGAAGAAGGAATATACCTCAGACGTTGAAGGGGCGGTGGCATCAATCAGAACACGTAAGACTATCCGTCCCGTATTGTTTGATGACGCTGTGTCAATCCTCTATTGCTGGTTTTTCGATAACGATAGGGTGCAGGCAGAAATGCTGTGCAGATTGGCGA
>RKRX01000171.1 GCA_007571185.1 Oceanicaulis sp. | reverse complement strand
TCCAGGCCTCACGGCTTTCTGAGCGACCAATTTTCAGATTTGGAATATAATCGGTTGAACCGTAACTAAAGTAGCGCAACTCAGTATCCAGCATCAGATTTCGAGCCAGTTCCCAACCAACGCCTCCGAACAGCTGATAACCCAGAGCATTGTCACCATCGTGGGCCACAACATAGCTCGATGATGCGCTCATGTCCTCCCGGCCCATAATGGAGACTTCAGACTGAATCCAGCCAGCGCCAGCACCCACATAAGGGCTCCACAAGGAACCGGTATCGAAATCGTGGATCACGTTCAACATACCCGACCATGCGTGAATGTCGGAACTGCCGTATCCAGAGTTATTCACGGCGCCAGTGTCATTGAAACGATGGGCAAATTCACCCTCCATGCGCCAATTGCCGGACCATTGATAACCCAAAGAAAGTTTCTCACGAACATTGCCCCCGTCACGGATTTCACCGTTCAGTTCGCCAGCAACGTTCATGCTGCTCGGACCACCAAGCCCTAGCGCGCCCCCGACGTACCAGCCCTCATCTGCAATCGCCGTGAACGGTGCGGCAAAAATGGCCCCGATGGCGGCCAGAAAAAACCGTTTTTTCATCCTGTCTTCCTTCAACCAAGGTCATCTTTCATACGAGCGTTCTGAGCGGACATCTACAGTAGCGACAACCGAATCCAAAACCAAAAACTGCAATCGCGCCATCCATATCCTCTTGGGGATGCGGGCGGCTCAGGAAGAATGGAGGTAATCCAAACTGCCCCATCCCCGTTCTAGCGTACTATCGAACGTGCCTTCAATGTCTTGATCCTGCTTTTCTGTAAACCGAGGCGTTCTAGCAACACACTCTCCGTGTGCTCTGCGAATCGAGGCGGCGCCGCAATATATTGCGGCGCCGTTTTGGACAACCGCATCGGCTTGGCGATCATCGGAGCTGATTTTAGCCCTGTCATCTCCATCTCGAACGCCAGTTTGCGTGCCCGAACCTGCTCGTGGATGAACACCTGATCCAATGTCTGAATCGGTCCGCAGGGCACACCCGCTTTTTGTAGGACTAGCGTCCAATGAGCGCTGGTCTCCTGCACCAGCACAAGGGTGATTTCCGCCACCATGATTTCACGGTTGACGACTCGAGACGCATTCCGGGTGAATCGCACATCATCAACCCAGTCAGCGCGCCCTAGCGCTACGGCGAACGCCCGGAACTGATCATCGTTTCCCACTGCAATCGCTAAGCGACCATCCGACGTGGGGAAGTCCTGATAGGGAACAATATTGGGGTGTGCGTTACCTCCGCACCCCGGTGTCTCGCCTGATACAAAATAGTTGGTCGCCTGGTTGGCCAGCATAGCAACCTGCACATCAAACAGCGCCATGTCAATATGTTGTCCACCTTCCCCCCTGTCACGCGCGATCAGCGCCGCCATCACCGCTCCGGCGGCATACACTCCCGTGAACAGATCCACCACCGGCACCCCGACCTTCATGGGCGAATCTTCGCCGGTCACACTCATCAACCCTCCTATGGCCTGGATTAAAAAATCGTATCCGGGCTGATGGGCCCAGGGACCCGTGTGACCGAACCCGGTGATAGAGCAATAGATCAGTTCAGGCTTGGACCCTGAGAGTGCCTCATAATCGAGTCCATATTTTTTCAACCCGCCAGTCTTGTGGTTTTCGATCACCACATCACTCTGCATGGCCAGCTTACGCAGAATCTCGCACCCCTCGGGTTCAGCCATGTTCACCGCGATAGAGCGCTTGTTGCGATTGGCGCAGACGTAATAAGCCGCATCGCCTGACGCACCGTCCGGTTCGCTCAGAAAAGGCGGCCCCCAACGCCGGGTGTCATCACCAGTGGCGGGATTTTCGACTTTGATCACATCCGCCCCCAGATCCCCCAATATCTGCGTACACCAAGGACCCGCCAGAACCCGAGACAGATCGAGCACCTTGATGTGGGAGAGCGGACCGTCGGTGGGCATGGTTGCGATTCTCATGAGGGAGACTTCAGACAGATGCTATCGGCTAAACTGTGGCGCCATATGGCGCAAGCCGTGTTCCATAACTTGCCTGGAGCAGGAGGTCGCCTAGCCTGCACTCATGACCGAACGTGATTCTTTCCAATCAGCCCGTGTTCTGGAAACCGCTCGCCAAACTATGATGGACATTTTTGGCTATCGGGATTTTCGCCCCGGTCAAGCCGGGATCATCTCCAGCGTGCTGGCGGGCCGGGATGTGCTGGCGGTCATGCCCACCGGACGCGGCAAGTCCATGTGTTATCAGCTCCCCACCCTGATGCGAAACGGTCTCACTCTCGTGATTTCTCCACTGATTGCCCTGATGCGTGATCAGGTCAGCGCACTCCAGGCATTCGACATCTGCGCCGCCGCCCTCACCTCCAGTGACAGCCCCGCCGAACGTGAAACCACCTGGCGAGCGCTGGACAAAGGTACGCTGAGATTGCTGTACATGGCGCCGGAGCGCATGGCTGTTCCTGGCCTCGCCGAACGTCTGGGCCGTGCGGGTTTGTCCATGATCGCGGTGGACGAAGCACATTGCGTGTCTCAATGGGGGCATGATTTTCGCCCCGACTATTTGCGAATTTCAGAGTTCGCCCAGGCCGCAGGGTGCCCCCAGATGACCGCTTTCACCGCCACGGCGGACACAGCTGCGCGGCGCGATATCGCCAGCCGCCTGTTTGACGTGGCTCCAGAAGAGTTCATCCTGGGTTTTGACAGGCCCAATCTGCATCTGGCCATTGCTGCCCGACAGCAAGGCTTCAAGCAGGTGCTTGGCTTCGTGAAGGCCCGCCCTGACCGCGCCGGCATCATTTACTGCGCCAGTCGCAAGGCGTGCGAGGACTTAGCGGAGAAACTGAAGGCTGAAAACATTTGTGCTCTTGCCTATCATGCTGGTCTTGATGCTGAGACCCGCAGCAGACGCCAGGATGAATTCGTCAAGAGTGACAGTGTGGTGATGTGTGCGACCATCGCGTTCGGCATGGGTGTGGACAAGCCCGATGTGCGTTATGTGATCCACGCCGCTCTGCCCAAATCCATGGAAGCCTATTATCAAGAAATAGGGCGTGCGGGCCGGGACGGTGATCCTGCCGATACGCTCATGCTGTGGTCTTTGGCCGATGTCGCGCTAAGACGCCGACAGATCAATGAAAGCGAGGCGGAAGATGATCGCAAGCGAATGGAACTGCGTCGCCTGTCAGCACTGATCGCTTATTGCGAAGCGCCGCAATGTCGACGGTTGACCCTGCTGAACTATTTCGGGGACGAGATTGACCCCTGTGGCCATTGTGATCTGTGTGATGATCTGCCTCGGCTGATGGATGGATCGGTGCTGGCCCAGAAAGCCATGTCAGCCATTGCCCGGACCGGTCAACGATTCGGGCTGGAACACCTGGTCAATGTATTGCGCGGCCTGAAGACCGATAAAGTGCTGACGCGAGGCCATGACGCTCTGCCAACCTTCGGAGTGGGTAAAGACCTCTCCAGGCACGAGTGGATGAATGTGTTCCGGCAGCTGTTCGCCGCTGGCGTTATCGACCAGCCGATCGACGGATACGGTGAATGGATCATCACCACCAAGGGCAAGGAGGTTCTTTTCGGGCGGTCCCCAATCAAGCTGCACCCGCCCCGGAAAACACGCCCCGCCAAAGCCCGTCCGTCAGGCGTCGCCAACCCGCTTCTATCCGACCAGGATCGCGCACTGTATAGCGCCTTGCGTAAAGCCCGGCTTGCTTTGGCAAGAGAAAGCCGCAAACCCGCCTACACCATCTTTGCGGACCGCACCTTGATCGAAATGGCGCTCAACAAGCCCGCCACGCTGGACGAGATGGCGAAAATCTTCGGCGTTGGCCAGCACAAACTGCAACGCTATGGCGCATATTTTCTGAGTGTGATTGACACAGCCGAAGGGCGAGATCGGTAATGTGGCCAGACATACGGCTGAGGATCAAGGTACGGTAGGGAGCCAAGGCACAAACCCTAGCACCGCATTGCTCGATGCATTCGCGAAAAGTAACGAAGCTGGTAATTACAAGACCGCTTCTGTCCTTTCATTCATGAATCTGCTTCATACAAAATCGTCAGTCCGCACTAGAGGTGTGGTCGTGAATGATCCGCCATCCCTCCGTCTGCCGATTGAGAATCAGCGTGAACAGACCTGTCGGCTCATCCTCCTCCCGATACAGCGTCCATCGCCCGAACACATAGGTCGCATCAGCCGAGAGCTGGGTCACATCCACGTTGGTAAAAGCCAGTCGTCCCATGGCTTCAGGGGCGTCATAGCGTTGCAGATAGCCGTCCAGCGTAGACCGCCACCCCTTGGTCACTGAACCGCCCGAAGCAAAGCGCAAATCATCACTGTTGAAATAGCCCCGCATGAAACCGGGAATATCGCCCGCATTCCAGGCAGTCTGCTGCGCCATCAAAACCGAACAGATCTCGGCCACATCTGCACCCTGCCCCGCACACGGTGTCGATGGCACAGCCTGAGCGGCTAGCAATAAGGTGGAGAGAAAAAGTGAAGACACCATCACGCTTGGCCCCGAACCAGATGGCAGCGCATTGCCGATCAACACGTCAAATAATCCAAAACTGCGACAAAAGAGGCGGAAATGGTGAGCCGACAGGGGGTCGAACCCTGGACCTACTGATTAAAAGTCAGTTGCTCTACCAGCTGAGCTATCGGCTCTCCGTCTCGGAGGGCGCGGAAGCTATAACCAGTTCCGATAGGGGTCAACCCGCTTTTCCGCGTGAGTCCATTACGAATTCCACGTCTCTCAAACTGTCACCGAGCACAGGTGATATCCCGGTCAATGTTGAATCCTCTGAGTGACGCTGATTGATGGAATCTTATAAACTATGGAATATGACAGCTTAAGATTCATAATTTAACTTCCCTATATTTGAAATCAAGATAGATAAAAT
>RKRX01000140.1 GCA_007571185.1 Oceanicaulis sp. | reverse complement strand
ATGGCAGGGTGCGCTGGCGTGGTCTTCGGGACGTTTTGATGCGCGCCTGCAGGGCCGTGCGCTGCTGTTGCACACGGTTTCGGGGTATGGGGATGCGGGTGTGGGTTTGAGCCTGGGCCTCAAGCCGCATGAGAATGGCACGGGGTTATCCTTCTCACTAACACCGGCCTGGGGCCATGCGGGCTCGCTGGGCGGCGGTCTGGGCGGCGGACTACAGCTATGGGGCGATGATCGGATGCGTGCGCCGGGCGTGGTCTCTGAGCGCGGGCTATCACCGCAGATGAGCTGGAACACGGAACTGGGCTACGGGTTCGCACTGGGCCCGGACGGTCAGGTTCTGCGTTCATATGTGAGCAGCCGTCCCAGAGAGTGGCGTGCTGGATTGGAGGTCATCGGGTTCAGATGGTGAGCAGGCGGGCTGGGGCTACCGTCTGCGCGGTGCGCGGGCAATCTCACAGTGCACCATCAAGGCGGTGAACTGAGCTCAGCGGGGAGATTATTAAACTGATCCTCGAAGGCCTTGTGGACGCAGAACTTTATGGGATGGGCGTCATCACCAATATCGGTGTGATCCATGAAAAAGGGCGCAAGGAGCCTTGGATCATTGCCATGAACGCAACCCCATCCGGACACCTCTAAAAACTCTCATTTCGACTGAGCGGTTAATGTGAGGTCACTGCTAAGTCTCTATTTTTCTAGTCTCTGGCCCTTGAAATGGATGAACATTGGGCGCAGGTGTCGGGTTTTAGAGGTATCCAGTTCATTCCAGTGACGGTGGCAACCGGCGCGAGGATGTCAATGACGATCAAGGTCATCCGCCCGCCACCCATATCCAGAAGGGCATGGCGATGAAGGCCAGCAAGGTGGTGGCGGTCACATGTCCTGCCATCAGGCGTGCATCTCCGCCCATTTCCGCAGCAAGCACATATGCTCCCGCCGCACCCGGCGTGGCGCCGATAGCAACTAGAAGCGCCAGTGGAACCCCTTCCACGCCGAGGGCATGTCCCAGAGCGAGAAACACCATAGGTGCAATCACCAGTTTGAGCATGACAGCCAAACCTAGAAGCGCAGGAGAGGCCCGCAAAGCCGAGAAGTCCAGACCTGCACCGATGGCGAGCAGGATCAGAGGAAGCGCAGCGCGTCCCATCAGCGCCACAGTGTCTGCAATAGCCCCGGCTTGAAACAGTCCGAGCCCGTTGCAGACTGCTCCCGCCAGGCAGGCGAGAATCAGCGGGTTTGTCAAAATGCGCATGGCGACACGGCGCGCATCAGGTTTAACCTCGCTGGCGCCCCACAGGGTCAAAACCGCTACGCACATGACATTGACCAGTGGCACAGCGGGTGCAAACACCAGCGCAGCGAGCGCCCCGCCTTCAGCTCCGAATGCCGAGCTCGCCAGCGCCAGAAGCACAAAACCGTTCCAGCGCACTGCGCCCTGAAACAGGCTGGTATAGGCTGGCCCGTCCACGGGTAGAGGTTTGAACGCGAAAGCGATGACCCCCATCATCGCAAAGCCCAGTGTCACTGCGATCAGGAATGGTCCGGCGGACAATCCCGCATAGTCAGCTCGGGAAATTGTCGAAAACAACAGGGCGGGCAACAGCGCCCTGTAGGACAGCGTGTTGACCCCGGCCCAGAGATCCTTGTGAACCTGTTTACTCCTGCGCAGCAGCCAACCTAACGCGATAACACCAAAAATCGGGATCAGGGCGGCGGCGGCGTTCATCTCGATGTTCCGTCATCAAGTGAGGTGAGTTGAAGGTTCTGATGGATCCGGTCAATGGCGGCCTCCAAGATAACGGCGGCGGCCTGCGCATCCACATCATCCTTGCGGCGAGAGGGCCTGATCCCGGACTCAGCCAGCGACTGGATGGCTGTGAATGTACTCAAACGTTCATCCTGACAGACGACAGGTAAGTCCCGAATTCGCAGAAGATTGGTGATGAAGGAGCGTGAAGATTGGGCGCGCCGACCATACGCGCCATTCATGTGCAAAGGCAGCCCGACAACCAATCCCGCGCACCCACGCTCATCATAGAGCGTCAGCAGGATCTGAGCATCCAATATGAATTTCACCCGCTGAATCGTGGTCAGCGGCATCACCAGCGTGCGTGAGGAATTGGAGACCGCCACCCCAAGGGTTTTTGCTCCCGGATCGATCGCCATCAGCGGTCCATCGGGCAGGTGAGCGGGATCTGAGAACAGCATTGGGTAGCACATACGCTGCTCTGTCCGTTGTGAAAAGTGTTTCCTGATGTTTGAACCGGCGTGGCGCGGGTTGAGCCGTGGCCAGGCATCGCCATTGCGTACGTATGCGCCACACTCGGGCGCTGCCTGTTTGCTTGCATCGTTGGGCAGGCGTTGGTACCCGTCCCATTCATGATCCAATCTCTTGACCTGGAGCTTGTCGCCCATGTCTGTAACCCAGGAAGACGTCCGGCGCATTGCACGTTTGGTGCGCCTTACCGAACCGACCGACCGGCTGGAATCACTCACCGGAGAACTTAACAGCATTCTGGATTGGGTTGAGCAACTCAATGAAGTCGATGTGAAGGATGTGGCGCCGATGACCACCCCGATTCAGACCCCGCTTCTTCAGCGTGCCGATGATGTGACTGATGGCGGCAGGCGTGACGAGATCCTGAAAAACGCGCCGAAAGCTGAAGAGGGCTTCTTTGTGGTTCCCAGGAGCGTGGAGTAGATTCCATGACCGAATTGACTGGACTCTCTCTCTTTGACGTTCTTGAAGGTCTTGAAAGAAGAGATTTCTCTGCTGTGGAAGTCACCGAAGCGACTATAAGCGCCGCAGAATCCGCCCAAGGGGCGTTAAACTGCTTCACCTGCATTGATGGCGAGAGAGCTGTGGGGATGGCCAGATCCTCTGACGCCCGTCGGGCGGCGGGTAAGTCGGGTGTTCTGGAGGGTGCGCCCATCGCCATTAAGGATTTGTTTGCGGTGCGTGGTGTGGAGACCACCGCTAGCTCCAATATCCTCAAAGGTTTCAGGCCCGAATATGAATCCACCGTCACTAGGAAGCTGTGGGATGCCGGTGCGATCTTCTTCGGCAAAACCTCCATGGATGAATTCGCTATGGGATCCTCCGGCGAAACCGCCGCCACGGGTCCGGTGATCAACCCCTGGCGAGCCAGAGGTTCAGAGGAAAACTTGACGCCAGGCGGTTCCTCAAGCGGTTCTGCAGCGGCGCTGGCCGCGGGCGTCTCCTACGGCGCCACAGGCACCGATACCGGCGGTTCGATCCGACAACCCGCTTCTTTCACCGGCCTTGTGGGCGTCAAACCTACTTATGGTCGTTGCTCGCGCCGGGGTGTAGTGGCGTTCGCCAGTTCGCTTGATCATCCTGGTGCTTTCGGAAAAACGGTGAAAGACGCTGCTTTGCTGACCCAGGTCATGAGCGGTCACGACCCCGAGGATTCCACATCCTTACCCGGCGCGGCGCCTGACATGGTCTCAGCCGTGTCGCGTGGCGTGAAAAGATTGAGGATCGGCATTCCCGGGGAGTATCGTATGGACGGCATGCCGCCCGGGATCAACGCTCTGTGGGAGAAGGGGGCGCAATGGCTGAAAGAGCAGGGCGCTGAAATCACTGAGGTCTCCCTACCGATGACGCGATATGCTCTGCCGGCCTATTACATCATCGCACCGGCGGAAGCCTCGTCCAATCTGGCGCGCTATGACGGCATGCGTTTTGGCCTGCGTATGGAAGGCGAAAACCTGACCGATACCTATGAACGCACTCGCAGCGCCGGATTTGGAAACGAGGTCCAGCGCCGCATTCTGATTGGCGCCTATGTTCTCAGCGCGGGCTATTATGACGCCTATTATCTCAAAGCTCTAAAAGTGCGCCGGAAAATCCTGGAGGACTTCAACCAGGTTTTTGCCAATGTGGACGCTATCCTGACACCCACCACCCCCGGTGCGGCTTTTGCCATTGGATCGAAAAAGAATGCGGACCCGATTGAAATGTATCTTAACGACATCTTCACCGCGACCGCCAATATCGCCGGCATCCCAGCGATGAGTGTGCCGGCAGGGCTTGATCCCGACGGCTTGCCGCTGGGCCTGCAGGTCATGACAAGAGCCCTTGATGAAGAGACCCTGTTTGCCGTGGGAGGCGCCTTGGAAACCGCCGCAGATTTCGTGGATAAACCAGATATCTGGTGGGGCTGATGCCGTTCTCCCGCCTTTTCATGCTCGTCTTCGGCCTGATCACTATTCTCGGCGCGCTTCTAGCATCCGGCCGGTTGGGAGAGGGCGGTATGCAGACAGCGGTGGGACTTACACTGTTGATGACAGGTGTAATCGGGATGATGAATGTAATCTTTTTCACTCGGTTGAAACGTTCACTTGATCGAAGGGCGGCTGAACATGAGCGCAAAACATCCGCCCAGGAAAGACAGACCGATGCGGATGATCCGGCGTGAGAACCTATACATGAAACAGAAAGCATGATCATTCCACCCGGGGCGCGCCAGGTGGGTTGAGACAGAGAAACCGTCATGAGCGATAAGCACACCTATATCATTAACGGCGCTACGGGCGATTGGGAAATCGTTATCGGGATGGAGGTGCACGCCCAGGTCAAATCGAATGCCAAGCTGTTTTCAGGCGCGGCAGCGGCCTTCGGCGCCGAACCCAACACCTTAGTCAGCTTGGTGGATGCGGGCATGCCCGGTATGCTGCCGGTGCTCAACAGGGCCTGCGTGGCCCAGGCGGTGCGTACGGGGCTGGGTCTGAACGCCCGGATCAACGCCTTCTCACGGTTTGACCGGAAGAACTATTTCTATCCCGATCTGCCCCAGGGATATCAGATCAGCCAGTTCGCCCATCCGATTGTGGGAGAGGGCGAAATTGAGTGCGAGCGCAATGACGGGACTATCTTTAAGGTGGGTATTGAGCGTTTGCATCTGGAACAGGATGCAGGCAAATCCATTCATGATCTTGATCCCGACGCCACCTATGTGGACCTGAACCGGTCCGGGGTGGCGCTGATGGAGATCGTGTCTCGCCCCCATGTACGCACACCGGGCGATGCGGCGGCTTATGTGCGCACCCTGCGTACTGTTTTGCGTTATCTTGACACCTGTGATGGAGACATGGAAAAGGGCCAGCTGCGCGCTGATGTAAATGTTTCGGTCTGCCGCCCCAGCCAGTACGAAAAATTCATCGACACTGACTCACTTGAGCATCTGGGTACGCGCTGTGAAATCAAGAACGTGAACTCGCTGCGTTTCATTATGCAGGCTATCGAATATGAAGCGCAACGTCAAGTTAATATCATTGAAGATGGTGGCAAAATCAATCAAGAAACGCGCCTGTTTGACGCCAACGCCGGAGCGACCCGCTCTATGCGTTCCAAGGAAGACGCGCATGACTATCGTTATTTCCCCGATCCTGATTTGCCGCCGCTGGAGCTCGAGCAGAGTTTTATCGATGAGCTTAAAGCCAATTTACCTGAATTGCCGGCGCAAAAGCGCAAGCGCTTTGTAGAAAAACTGGGCCTTTCAGAATACGACGCCTCGGTACTGGTCGCTGATAAGGACCGCGCCGATTATTTCGAGCAAGTTCTTGAGGGTCGTGATCCCAAACTGGCTGCAAACTGGGTCAATAACGAACTCTTCGGTCGTCTGAACAAGGAAGGCTTGGGTATTGCTGAAAGTCCCGTCAGTCCTGATCAGCTAGGTGGAATTGTCAGCCTGATCAAGGATGGCGTCATTTCAGGCAAGATCGCCAAGGATGTGTTTGACATTATCTGGAATGAGGGTGGAGATCCGGCGCAAGTGGTTGAAGAGCATGGCATGAAGCAGGTCACCGACACCGGCGCCATCGAGAAAGTGATCGACGAACTGATTACGGCGAACACCGAACAAGCCCGGAAGGTCAGGCAAAAGCCCAAGGCCATGGGTTGGTTTGTGGGCCAGGTGATGAAAGCCATGGGCGGAAAAGCCAATCCTCAGGCGGTCAATGAGATTCTCGCCAAGAAACTTCTCGATTAGGCGCATCCACCGTGCTCAACCGAACAGCTGGCGCCGCCCAGAACACAGAATTGGGCGCAGTATTTGTGGTTCAGGGACACCGGTCGAAGGCTGTCTTCCAGCGTGGAAGACAACTCAAACTCGGTTTCATAGGGCAGGAGCGTGCAGGCGATAACAGCGGTTCGATCCGCACCCCGACGTTTGACCACCATACGCGAGTGTGAACACATGATTTCCTTAGGGTTTTTGTCCAGAATGTTCCAGCAGGCGGTCGTGATTTCAGGCGGATCGCCCGTTTCATCCATCTCTGGGAAGATCACCAGACGAGCGGGATCTTCACACGGGATGTTCACCTCTAACGAGTCAAAGAGCGCTGCGAAACCCGCTCTTGTTTCAACATCGCTTTCGTCCCAGATCGACCGACCAGCCACCGACAGGGTGAAACCGTTTCGGGCCAACCACGACAAGCCTTCAAGGGTAGCCTTAAATCCGTCCAGACCACGCTCAGCGTCGTGACGCCGGGCGGTATAATGATCAAGGCTCACGCGTATTTCGATCCGGTCTCCGAAACGATCTTGAAGCGCCAGAAGATCAGCCTGCACGTGCGGGCGCATCATTGGTTTCATGGCGTTGGTCAGTATCAGCACACGGTGACCGCGTAGAAGGGCCAGTTCGGTCAACCTGTTCATGGCGGGGTTCATATACGGTTCACCGCCAGTAAAACCTATTTCCAGCAGATGCAGACCCAGCGCGTCGATTTCATCAAGATGGGCGGTCACATCGGCTTCGGTCAGATAGACCAGCGCATCATTGACCGGTGAACTCAAGATATAACAGTTCACACACTCGATATTGCACAACGTACCAGTGTTGAACCATAGCGTCTTGAGGCGATCAAAAGGCACAACAGCGCGGGGCTTGCCATTGGCGGTGACATGCGGATCTTGGAATTTTAGCGAGGTTTGTAAAGAACTCGACATGTCTGTGCTCTCCGTGTTCACTGTCCAATATCGACCGCAGAAGCTAAGGTGAGCCGGACGTGGTCTCAATGCGATCCAAGCGTTTTATCTGCGCCGCATACCAAAGAGCTGCACGCCTCCGGGAAGAATACCCGACCCGCCGTATCAGATCGGAATATCTGCACATGCCGCTGCAATGCCGACCGGTTCTGATTGCCCGGGCGGGTCAGATCGGGCTAACACGGTGGAGAAAATGGACCGTACAATTGCTGGGGCTCTCAGCATCAGCTATTAGTCTCATGATCGCTTTAACCAAAGCCAGAACCGACATTGAGGCCCGCGACAGAGACGGCCACACCCCTTTTCACTTGGCTACGCGTTACAGCAAGAGCTCAGCCATAGTCCAAGCTCTGCTCAACGCCCAGTCCCGCTAGCCCCACCCACCCAAGAGACCCTCCCATGATCACTGTAGCCGATCCGAACACCCGAGACAAAATCGGCCTCGCTTCCCTTCGCCATGCACTAGCCCGCGAAACTCCTGTTGTGTTGCAAGTGCTAATAGAAGCAGGAGCAAACCCAAACGCGCGAACCGAAAACGGCAGGACTCCGCTTCACTGGACGGCAGGAAACAGCAACCCCTCTGTGGCGCAGGTTTTGCTTGATGTCGGGGCTGATGTGGAGGCGCGATGCGAAGACGGCTGGACTCCGCTTCATCTTGCGGCAAACCAAAGCAAGACTCCTGCTGTAGTGCAGGTCTTACTTGATGCTGGGGCTGATGTGGAGACGCGAGACGAACGCGGCAAAACCCCGCTTCACTGGGCGGCAAGCAACAACGAGACCCCTGCTGTGGCGCAGGTTTTGCTCGACGCCGGAGCCAATCCAAATTCCCGAGACGAAGACGGCCGGACCCCGCTTCACGAGGCGGCATTCAGCGATAAACCCGCTATATTCAGCGAGAGTCCAGCTATTGTCCAAGCTTTGCTCGACGCAGGGGCTGATCCAAACCCCCGAACCAAAGACGGCCACACCCCTTTGCACTACGTAGCAATGCTCAACAAGAGTCCAGCTATTGTCCAAGCCCTGCTCGATGCTGGGGCCGACCCGAAGGTCGCCACCCCTGATAGAAAGCTCCCCGTCGACCTCATCCTCCAGTCCAGCCTCCTCAGGACCATACTCGATGCCCGATCCCAAGTGCGGTCGCCTCCAATCTGACGAGCACCCATGACCACGCCAGCTCTGTCCATTGTCATCCCCGTTTTCAATGAAGCGACCTGTATCAAGCCGGTTGTCAAGGAGGCGATCAAGGTGTTTGAAACCGGGCTGGAAAGCTTTGAGATCATTGTTGTTGACGATGGCAGTGGCGACAACACCATCGACGTTCTCAGAACACTCAAAGCCTCGGATCGACGGGTTCGGGTGATCCGCCATTCTCGCCGCTCCGGCAAGAGTGCAGGGTTGCGCACCGGGTTTCTTGCTGCGCGGGCGCTGTGGGTGGCGACCATGGACGGCGATGGTCAGAATGATCCCCGCTCGGTGATCGACATGGTCAGGGCGGTGGATTTGGACGCGATAAACAAGGTGGGATTGGTGGCCGGATGTCGGATGAATCGTACCGACGGGTTCCACCGCAGGTTCGCCACCCATTTCGCCAATGGTCTGCGTTGTTCTCTGCTGAGAGATGCCTGCCCCGATACTGCGTGCGGGCTGAAACTCATGCCGCGTGATCTGTTCTTGGCGTTACCTTTCTTTGACGCGCTGCATCGCTACCTGCCTGCATTGTCGAGGCATTTGGGCTATAAAACAGTCAATGTGACCGTAACCAACCGGCCTCGCGTGGCTGGAGAATCCAGATACACCAATATCGGTCGTGCTGCAGCGGGGCTGTTTGATCTGCTAGGTGTGATCTGGCTGATGCGCCGCACCCATTATCCCGACGCACATGTGTTGCGGGGCGCTGGTGGGGGAGATGAGATATGACTGGTCTTCTCGCGGATGTAATCAAACCGGATAAAAAGGGTGGTTTAACCCTCAAGGCTTGGCTCTTGGTTCTGCTGTTCGCTCTGATCGCCCAGAGCCCGGGCCTGTTCTCCATCCCCGTCATGGATCGCGATGAAGCGCGCTATTCCCAGGCCAGCCGCCAGATGGTGGAGACTGGAGATTACATTGATATCCGTTTCCAGGAGACGCCCCGCCACGTCAAACCGGTGGGTATTTACTGGATGCAGGCATTCGCCATCCAGGTCTTTGGCGGCCCGGAGGCGCCCATCGGCGCCTATCGCCTACCCAGTCTGATCTCTTCGTTGATCGCAGTGGCGATGACGGCCTGGCTGGGTGCTCGCCTGTTTTCACCCACTGTGGGCATTGTGGCCGGCCTTGTCATCGCCCTCAGTCTCACCATGCAGGTGGAAGCGCGCACGGCGAAAACTGATGCCGCTCTTCTCGCGGCGGGTCTGTTCGCCCAGACCGGGCTGGCCATGTTGATGTTGCGCATTACCAAGTTGAAACCGAAATTCTGGGGCTGGCCAGCTGTCATGTGGATAGGCACGGGGTTGGCCATCGCCATCAAAGGACCGATCATCACCATGGTGACAGCGCTGACATTGATCGGTTATGCACTGATCAGGCGCGATCCCGGGTTAATCCTGAAAACCCGCCCGTTGCCGGGTCTGCTTCTGGCGTCCTTGATCTTTCTGCCCTGGCTGGTCGCCATCAATCTCGTCACCGACTGGAGTTTTCTGCAACAATCGATCGGACACGGCTTGTGGGGCAAGGTTGGTGAAGCTGATGACAGCCATGCTGGCCCGTTCGGTTATCACCTCCTGTACATGCCGGTGACCTTGTGGCCAGGCGCCGCGCTGCTGGGGTTGGCGGCGCTGGCGGCCTGGAAACGGCGGCGTGAGAATGTGATCGGTTTTTTGCTGGTCTGGATCATTCCCGGTTGGCTGGTGTTTGAACTGATCCACACCAAACTTCCCCATTATGTGGCGCCGATGTTCCCCGCCATCGCTATTCTTGCTGGTCTGGGGCTGGAAGACGCCCGTGCGTTGCTTAAGGGTAAGGGCAGGGGACAGAAAGTGCTTCATGGCGTGCTGGCGGCGCTCACCGTGCTGGCGGCCGGACTGCTGGCGATCATTCCCTGGGGCGGGCAGATGTATCTGGGCGAGTCGGTCAGCTTCGCCAGCCAAGTGACGGTTGTTCTAGGCGGATTAAGCATGATTGCGCTGGTTTGGTTGGCCATCAAACCTGATCTATTGCGCCTGATCGGTGCGTTCACCGCAGCGACGGCGCTTTATACTGTGTTGTTCGGTTTTGCTATTCCGAGCGTGGACAGGTTCTGGCCTTCTCACCGGGCGCATTTGATTGCAGATGAGTTTACCGGGTGCGAGACGGTTCAGGTCGCCACGGCGGGTTATCGCGAACCTTCCAATGTCTTCAATTTCGGTACAGGAACGCTGCTGGCTCACGAGGGTGGTGAGGCGGCGCGCTTTCTGTTTGACCATCCCCGGTGCGGTCTCGCCATTGTGGACGAGAGCGAGAGAATTGCGTTTGAAGCCGAGCTGGGCGGCGCGCCCGTTCGGACGCTGGCCGAGCTGGAAGGCTATAACGCGGTGAAGGGTCGCAATCTGCACCTTTACTTCTACACGCTCGCCAACTCCCAATTAACAAAAACCGCTCCATGACCACCCCCGTCGAACGCATTCGCAATATCGCCATTGTTGCGCACGTTGACCATGGCAAAACTACCCTGGTGGACATGCTGCTCAGGCAATCGGGCATGCTTGGCGAACGCGTTGGCGAGGTTTCCCGGATCATGGACTCCAACGATCTGGAAAAAGAGCGCGGCATTACCATCCTGGCCAAGAATACAGCGGTGACCTGGAAGAATTACGTGATCAACATCGTTGACACCCCTGGCCACGCGGACTTTGGCGGCGAGGTGGAGCGGGTGCTCTCCATGGTTGATTGCGTGCTATTGCTGGTGGACGCCGTGGACGGTCCGATGCCGCAGACCAGTTTTGTGACCAGGAAGGCCCTGGCTTTGGGGCTTGAACCGATCGTGGTGATCAACAAGGTGGACCGCCCTGGCGCTCGTCTGGACTGGGTGGCGGACCAGACCTTTGATTTGTTTGATCGTCTGGGCGCGAATGATGAGCAGATGGATTTCCCCATTGTCTATGCATCCGCTCTTCAGGGCTGGGCCAGCATGGATGCGGACGCCCGAGGCGAAGATCTGACCCCACTGTTTGAGGCTATTGTCGCGCGGGCGCCCCACCCCGATGTGGACCGGAACGCACCACTTCAGCTACAGGTCTCCGCACTTGATTACTCCAGCTATACCGGCGTGATCGGCTTGGGGCGCATCCGCCGGGGCAGGCTGAACAAGAACCAGCCAATCATTGTGGCGGGCGCGGACGGGTCTGTGCGCAGGGCCAAGGTGCAGCAGGTGTTTGGCTTCCACGGTCTGGAAAATATTGAGCGCGACAGCGCGGCGGCGGGTGATATTGTCACCTTCAACGGGATTGATCCTCTGCATATCTCCGACACGCTGTGCGATCCTGAACATGTGGAAGCCTTGGAACCGTTGACGGTGGACGAGCCCACCATCTCAATGATTTTTCAGGTGAATAACTCCCCGTTTGCAGGCCGAGAAGGCAAATTCGTCACATCCCGCCAGATCGGGGAACGGTTGGATCATGAGTTAATTCACAATGTGGCGCTACGGGTCGAGCCGCAGAGGGATACTGACAAGTTCCTGGTATCAGGTCGAGGCGAACTGCACCTGTCGGTGCTGATCGAAACCATGCGCAGGGAAGGTTTTGAGCTGGCCGTGGGTCGCCCACAGGTGATCTATAGAGATATCGACGGTGTGATGAGTGAACCGTTTGAGACATTGACCCTTGATGTCGAGGACGCGCATCAGGGCGGTGTGATGGAGCGCCTGGGCCCGCGCAGAGCGGAGCTGAGGAACATGATGCCCGACGGCAATGGCCGGGTGCGCCTGGACTATATGGCGCCGACGCGCGGGCTGATCGGCTTCCGCTCCGAATTCCTGACCTTGACTCAAGGGTCGGGTTTGATGTTCCACAGTTTTGACCATTATGCGCCGCGGTCTGTGGGCGAGGTGGGTCAGCGGCCCAAAGGCGCCATCATTTCCATGGAGACCGGCAAGGCGCTGGCCTTCGCCTTGTGGAACATCCAAGAGCGCGGCAAATTGTTCATCGGTCATGGCGCGCAAGTCTATGAGGGCATGATCGTGGGCCTGAACAGCCGGGAAGAGGACATGATCGTCAACCCGCTCAAGGGCAAGAAACTAACCAATATGCGTGCATCAGGTTCGGATGAAGCGGTGGTCCTGACGCCGCCCGTCCAGATAACGTTGGAATATGCGCTGACCTTCATCAATGACGATGAGTTGGTGGAAGTGACCCCGGAATCCATCCGCATTCGCAAGAAATTCCTGTTGGAACACGAGCGCAGGAAAGCGGGTCGAGAAAAAGTGAAAAGCTGATCGGGATTGACCGGATGGCGGCGTCATAAACTGGTCTCGTTCGCAGGTTGCTAGGTTGAAAACAGAAACAATGCCCTCTGGTCAAACTTCACAGAGAGAACCATGTCAACTTTGATGAGTATATTGTTTGTCGGGCTGAGTCTTGCATCGACAACCTGGGCGGATCTCCAGTCCGACTGGGATCAAATCCTGAACCGATATGTCGTTGTTCATCCTGATGGGGTGAACCGCTTTGATTACGGCGCCTTGCGAAACAATCGGCCCGATCGAACGCGCCTAGAAAAATATATTCGCTCACTTGAACAAATCCCGGTCAGCACGTTGGAGCCGAACGCTCAATTTGCCTACTGGGCCAATCTTTACAATGCTGTAACGGTGCGTCTGATCCTGGATGAGGCTCCCTATCGCTCGATCCGTCAGATCCGGCCGCGGCCCTGGTCCACCGGTCCATGGGATGTGAACAGGGTTGTGGTGGAAGGACGCAAGCTGTCGCTTGACGACATTGAACACGAAGTCATGCGGCAACGCTTTGAAGCTTCGCAGGTGCACTATGCGGTCAATTGCGCTTCTATCGGTTGTCCCAACCTGATGGCGCGCGCTTGGCGGGCGGAGACCCTGGAGGCGGATCTGGAGGCGGCCGCCCGGGCCTATATCAATCATCCCCGTGGCGTCACGGTGACTGAAGACGGGTTGGTTCTATCACGAATCTATGCCTGGTTCCGTGAAGATTTCGGGGACAATGAGGCCGGTGTTCTGGCTCATTTAGGCCGATATGCAGAGCCGGAACTGGCTGAGACCCTGCAATCAGGAATCAAGATCGACCGTTATGTTTATGACTGGACGCTAAACCGCTCCACACCGTGATATTTACGGCACAATCCGCGTGTGACGAACCGACGCCAGAATGAAAGCGGCATACAACCCCGTTACAAGCAGGAAGAATGAAATCTAAGTTCACATCGTGAACCCGATCATGGGTTGATCTGCAACCATCTTTCCAATCACTGCGGCCTCCTTGCCGCCGTGGTGGGTGAAAATCCTGAGAACTGCGTTGGCCCGGTCAGAGCGGCAAGCCACCAGAAGGCCGCCATTGGTTTGCGGGTCGCACAATATATCCCGGTCAAACGCATCCCATGCCTCAGGAAAGTTGACATGAGCTTTGACCGCCGCCCAGTTGCGTTCTGATGCGCCGGTGCGCACCCCGTCTCTGAGCAGCACGCGCGCGCCCTCGAACACCGGTAGGGCAGTTCGATCAATCACCGCGCCTAGTCCCGCACCTCTGCACAGTTCGGATAAATGCCCCAGCAAGCCGAACCCGGTCACATCGGTCATTGCGTGCACACCCTCAAGGTGCGCCAGATCGGTTCCCGGCGTATTCAACCGGGTGGCGGCGTCGATCATGACGGCATAATCAGAGGTGTTCAGCAAACCGCGTTTCAGGGCGGCGCTGAATATGCCTATCCCCAGAGGTTTACCCAAGATGAGCACATCATCAGCCTGCGCGCCGGCATTGGACAAAATACGGTCAGGATGAGTGAGCCCCAAGGCGACCAGGCCATAAAAGGGTTCAGCAGCATCGATTGAATGTCCGCCCGTCACGGGGGCATTCACGCTTTCGGCGACGCTGCGGCCGCCATCTAGAATTTTGCGGATGGTTTCCGGGGGCAGTGTGTCGGCGGGCATGCCCACGACCGCCAGACAGAAGATGGGCGAGGCACCCATGGCGAAGATGTCCGACAGGGCGTTCGCGGCGGCGATGCGCCCGAACTCATAAGGATCATCGACAACGGGCGCAAAGAAATCGGTGGTGGCCACTAGCGCGGTTTCCGCATTGATCCTGTATACTGCGGCGTCATCACGGGTGGTCGCGTCAATAATTAGATCAGGATTAACTGGCAAGGGCGGGCTCTCGGCGAGAATCCGATCCAACATGCCGGGGGCAAGCTTGCAACCGCATCCGCCTCCGCGCGCCAGACGGGTCAGAGCCGGGATGGAGGCAGGAGCGTCAATCATGGCAAGCTCTCGGCGTGGATGGGATGGGTTCAATCAGCTTGGCGGGTGAACTATAGACTGGTCATGCTCCGTTACGAGACCTTGACTGACACCAGCACGCCTGCGTTGCGGCGGTTTGATCTGATTATCGACGCCCGCTCTCCAAGTGAATACGCCGAGGATCACTTGCCTGGCGCGGTAAACTTGCCTGTGCTCAATGATGATGAACGTGCTGAGATTGGCGTGACCTATGTGCAGGACTCCCCGTTCAGGGCGCGGCGGGCCGGAGCGGCGCTGGCGGCGCGCAATATAGCGCATCATCTTCAGACCAGCTTGGCTGATCGACCTAAAAAGTTCCAAATACTGGTTTACTGCTGGCGGGGAGGCATGCGTTCCAATTCCTTCGCCGTGATCCTGTCGGCTGTGGGTTGGTCCGTGGCGGTTTTGGAAGGCGGATATCAGAGTTGGCGCCGGGCCGTAGTCACCGGACTTGAGACTGTCATCCAGACTCTGGATGTCATTCTGATCGACGGTCAAACCGGTACGGCGAAGACACGGTTGCTGACCCATTTGCGCGCGCTTGGCGGGCAAGTGATTGATCTGGAAAATCTGGCGGCCCATCGCGGTTCGATTTTTGGGGATTTCGCCGCCCTTGATCAACCTTCCCAGAAAACTTTTGAAACCGGTATTTGGTCTAATGTTGAAGAGTTTGATCGATCCCGCCCGGTATTTGTTGAGGCTGAATCCGCCCTGATTGGTCAGCGTCGCATCCCGACATCGCTGTGGAACACCATGAAGGCGGCGCCCCGGATTGAGATTACTGCGCCGGTAGACGTTCGTGTGCGCTATCTGATGGACACTTACACCGATCTCATCGGGAACCGGGGCAAGGTTCATAAGGCATTGGACACGCTTGCCCGACAGCACGGACATGAACAGGTGGCCGCCTGGCGCGCCATGGCCGATGCAGGTGAGGATGAAGCGCTTGCTCGGTCGTTGATGATCCGCCATTACGACCCTGCTTATGATCGATCTCGCCGCAAGCGCGCCGTCAGACCAGCGATCAGCCTGCCAGTGTCAGGGGTGACCGATGCAGAACTTGAAGAACTGGCCGTCAAGGTGTTGGCGCAAGCCGGGGAACTAGGCCCTCAACGTGGTTGAGCCTTAACAACGTATTATCGAGAGGGCCCTGTAGATTTTTCAATATAATCAATGAGAAATGGCGGAGACGAAGGGATTCGAACCCTCGATACCCTTTTGAGGTATACTCCCTTAGCAGGGGAGCGCCTTCAACCACTCGGCCACGTCTCCGCTGACCCGTATAGCCGCCCACCGCCTTGTTTTGCAAGGCTTTCAGGCTGCGAAATGCAGCAGCGCAAATGTGACAAGATACGCGACAGAGCGGGATAAAGAAGAACAAAACAGGAATATATGTATGCATACCGGGGAAAACGTAGGGAGTCCTCGTCGATGCAGTTGGGCGCCTCCGCCTACGTGTTCCAGAAATGTTCTGCGATCTTTGGCGAACCTGTCGACAGGCTGGATCGCTTTGGCATGGAGAGAAATCCGCTTTCAATGTTGAGGGATGGAGATGTCGGACTCACAAATTGAATGGACAGATGTGACTTGGAATCCGGTGGCTGGGTGTTTGATCTTGTCAAGCGGATGTAGCCATTGTTACGTGATGCACATGGCTTGCCGCCTTGAGGTTATGGGTGTGGAGAAGTATGTCGGCTTGACTAGAAAGAGCGGAACACGAATGATTTGGAGAGGGGTTATTCGAGAAGACCGCGCTTCACTGGACATCCCTCGTCGCTGGCAAAGACCAAGAAAGATTTTCGTCAATTCAATGAGTGACCTGTTTCATGACGGGGTTAGCGACAGCTTTATCGCTGATGTCTGGCAGGCTATGCGTGATACGCCACATCACACCTACCAGATTCTTACCAAGCGCCCAGATCGTATGGCAGGCTTTCTATCCACGCATACGGGGGAAGTGTTGGACAACGTCTGGTTGGGCCCTAGCGTGGAAAATAGGGATGTTGTGGACCGTATCGACTTTCTGCGGCAAGCTCCTGCAGCTATTCGTTTTATCTCGTTCGAACCGCTTATCGGATCAGTCGGGGCTATCGAATTAAGCGATATTCACTGGGCAATTGTCGGCGGCGAAAGCGGTTCGGCAGCCCGACCTGTTCGCGAGGAATGGATTGATGAAATCCACGATTTATGCAGGATCTCTGGCACGGCGTTCTTCTTCAGGCAATGGGGAACCTGTGGTTGCAAAATCGTGACTGTTCGGTTGTATGACCTCTTTGCCGGTTGCGGCGGCGCAAGCTGTGGCTTTCGGGAGTTCGGTATGGAGATAGCGTTGATGTGGGGAGCTATAGCTTTGTTCGGGGCCGGGCTTTTGATGGGAATGATCCTAGGTGCCTTTCTCTTTTGGGCCTTCATAGCTTACACTGATCTTGTTGACGGGAGACGGTGGAGACGGTGAGGTAGGAGAACTAGTGCTTTTTGTTGGAAATACCCGACGGGCAATGAAAAAACCCGTAACTTTGACAGTTGGGAAATGACGATTCAAAACAGTTTTCATGGCTCTAAAGTGGGTACCCGCAGTCAGGACGTCATCGAAAACACCGATACATGTAGGTTGAGGGTTACATTGACCCTGATCAATGGAGGCTTCTTGGATCACACACATCACCCAAACGTTGAATGACACGCGGCCTTTGAAGGGTGATGAGATGCAGAGGCAGATCAGTGTCGGGTGGCGGTCGTAAAGACCGCCTCAAGATCCGGTGCATCCAGAATAGCGTCCAGCCATGCCTCAACCTGCCGGGGCCTTGCAACGGCAATCTGATGATGCACAGACTTGGGCAAAGACCCAAAACGGCGCTCCAACAGCCGGGTCAGGGATTTGACCTCTCCCTTGACAATCCCTTCCGCCTCGCCTTCCTGCCGGCCCTCTTGCCGGCCGGTCAGCAACCCTTCCTGGTGGCCTTGCTTGATCCATGTTTCGGCGATGGTGTCCATAAATGCCTCCCAATCATGCGGT
>RKRX01000137.1 GCA_007571185.1 Oceanicaulis sp. | reverse complement strand
GGGTGTCGAACGCGGTCAGGGCGGCGAAGATACCCACACCCGCCACTGAGATCAGCATGGAAAACGGTCCAGAACCGAGAAACATGTTCACAACACTGGCGATGATCAGGCCGATGACGCCCATGATCAGGAACGCACCCATGGGTTGCAGATTCGCCTTGGTGGTGTAGCCGTACAGGGATAGACCGAAGAAAGCCGCCGCGGTGATGAAGAACACCTGCACCAGACTGCCCAGGCCATAGATCAGGAACCAGATGGAGGCGCTCACGCCGAAGGTCGCTACAAACGCCCAATACAGAACGCTGGCGCCCAATGGCGAAGGGTTACGCATGGCGAAGGCGGAAATCAGCAGGATCGCCAGCGGAGCGAACTGCAACGCCAGACCAAACAGACTCAGGCCTGTCTGGCCCTGCGCATTGACCGAAAACAAAAGACCGAACAACGCCGGGGTGCTGAACGTCACCCACGCCAGCATGGCGGTGACCGCCAAGCCCAGGCCCATCTTGTTATACACGCCCAGCATGAAGCTGCGTAGACCAGCGTCCACAGAAGTGTCGAGGATCCTCTGCGTGCCGTAAGAGGATTGCGAGAACTGGTTCATGGCTTTCTTCTCCACCAGAATGACGGATGCGCGCAGGGCGCGCGTGACAGTCGCAATATCGGGATGTTCGGGGGCGATTTCAAGCAAAATCGGCAAAAATCGGCTCTGTCAGACAGCAAATCTGCATCCAGAGCGGATATCGCTAGCCGATTCGTTCGATTCGCCCATCACTGACCCCCATCCGCTGGGCGTGTGCGCCGAACGGTTCAAACAACGCTCGCTCCACCCCGGTCACCCAGGCCTGAACGCCAAGATCAAGCACAGTTTCCGCCAACCCTGTCCGCCGGACCTGGTCCAGATGGGCGCACGCCTCATCAAGAATCAACACAGACCCTCGATCAGTCAGCCGACGTATAACGGCGGCCTGCGCCAGGATCAGCCCCAGCGCCATGGATTTTTGCTCTCCGGTTGAGCAATCAGTGGCCGGGCGGTCTTTGTCCCGATGTCGAGCTGTCAACTCGGTGCGATGGGGACCGGTCAGCGTACGCTTAGCCGCACTGTCCCGCACGCGCACCTGTTCCAGTTCAGCACCGAACCAGTCCTCCACCTCGCCCGCCTTCAACCCCGCCGCGAGTTGAGCTTCAACCGCACCGTTCAGTGCGAGTTCAGCTTTGGGAAACCGGCTTTGAGGACGGGAGTCGATCTCATACTGCAACCGCGTCAACGCTTCCAACCGCGCCGCCGCCTGCGCCACGCCTGCGGCGGCCATCTCTCTTTCCAGAACCGACAGCCAGTCGGGATCGACCTCGCCACCCTCCGCCTGCCGGATCAGCAAGCGTTGCCGTTCCTTCATGGATTTCTCGTAGATGGAGGCCGAATCGGCGTGCCCGGGCGTCGCCGCCAGAACCAGGCGGTCAAAGAAACGCAACCGATCCGCCCGCGATCCCGCCCAGAGGCGATCTTCACGCGGAGTGAGCCACAGCATCGGAATCCGACGCGCCAGTTCGGTCCGGGTCGCCGCGGCGCCATCAAGCCGGGTTCTGCGACGGTCGGGCCGGGCCGGGTCAGCACCCGTAGCGAGACTCAACCGACCTTCAGGGCAGATCGCTTCGGCATACACAGCCCAGATCGGATCGGTTCCCGCCCCTGTCCGCCTGCGAACAGCCTCAGCGCCCGCCGAGCGAAGCCCTCGCCCAGGACCAAGAAAAGACACCGCTTCCACCAGATTGGTCTTGCCCGATCCGTTCTCACCGAACAGCACCACCGACCGCGCATCAAGCGCTAGATCCAGACTGGCGTAGTTACGAAAACCGGCAAGCTTTAATCGGGTAACGGCCGGGCCGTCAGGCGTCATGATGGCCCCGTTCACACCCGCAGCGGCATCAGCACATATTCCACATCCGCGTCCCCGCTATCGGTGACGCGGGTAGGGGAACCGGAGTCAGCCAGTTCAAAAATGGCAGAATCGCCTTTAATCAGGTTCGCCACATCCAGCAGATAGCGTGCGTTGAATCCAATGGTCATTTCATCAGCACCATAATCGGCCGCTAGCGCTTCGCTGGCCGTCCCGCTTTCGGGGTTGTTCACCATCAGGGTAACCTGGCCGGAAGCCAGAGATAATTTCACCGAACGGGATTTTTCCTGGCTGACGGTGGCCACCCGGTCCACGGCCTGGGCGAATGGTGCGCACTCAACGCGCATTACCTTGCTGTTGCTGCGCGGAATCACCCGCTCATAGTCAGGAAAGGCACCGTCGATAAGCTTGGATGTCAGAACAGAGGCCCCCAACCGGAAGCGGATCTTGCCTTCCGACACCGAGATGCTGATATCATCATCAAGACCTTCCAAAAGTCGGCGCAATTGATCAATCGGCTTGCGTGGCACGATCACCGCCGCCATATCCTGAGCGCCATCGGGCAGATCGGTCTCCGCCAGCGCCAGACGATGTCCGTCAGTCGCCACCGCACGCAGGGTTCTGCGCCCGTCCTGGTCTGCGGCGTGCAAATGGATGCCGTTGAGATAATACCGGGTCTCCTCAGTGGAGACGGCAAAGCGGGTCTTGTCGATCAACCGGGCGATCTCGGAGGCCGGCGCGGTGAAATCAAGCGCGAGATCTTCAGTGGGCATGACTGGAAAATCACCCGCCGACAGAACCGGCAACTGAAACCGCGACCGTCCCGCCGATAGCAGCAGGCGTGGATCCCCGTCGTCCAGCTCTAAGGTCACCTGGCTGCCTTCGGGGAGTTTGCGTGCGATTTCGTGAAGGGTATGAGCTGGCGCAGTGACCGGACCTTCGCGTTCAACCTCGGCTTCAGCTGCCTCCACGATCTCCATATCGAGATCAGTGGCAGTGAGACGCACAGACCCGCCCGAGGCGCTGATCAGCACATTGGACAGGATCGGAATAGTGTTGCGGCGTTCCACAACAGCCTGAACGTGACCGAGGGCTTTAAGCAGAATCGCGCGTTCGATGGTGAACTTCATATGTCGCCCCGGGCAGAGAATTCAAAAAGCAGCGGCAAGAACCGCCCAAGCTCGGATCAGAGATCATAACCCCAAAAAACGACCGCAAGAAAGAGGTCTATGCGGTCATATGGCAGATGAAGACGGTTCTCAACCACGCAGACGGCGTCGAAGCGTTTCCACATCATCGGCGAGCACCTTATCGGAGGAAAGAGCCTGTGCAATTTTTTTTACCGCGTGAATGACCGTCGTGTGATCACGCCCGCCAAAACGGCGACCAATATCGGGTAGTGATCGGCTGGTCAAGATTTTGGCCAGATACATGGCGATATGACGGGGGCGGACTATAACCTGGTGGCGGCGCTTGGAGACAAGACTGTCCACAGTGACGGAAAAATATTCCGCCACTTCTTTCAGGATATCGTCCACAGTGATGTGTTTTTCCGCTTTCAAGGGCAGCTCGCCCAACGTTTCCTCCACTGTCTCCATCGTGACCGGACGATCCATATAGACGGTGCGTACAATGATGTTGTTGAGCACACCTTCGAGCTCCCGAGCCGAGTTGGTCACCCGGTTAGCCAGGAAATCACGCACGTTTTCAGGTATATCCAGATTCGGGTAATGGCTGCGCGCCTGGGCGATCTTGCAATCAAGGATTTTACGGCGCAAATCCGGATCCGGGCTCTGTAACGGACAGTCGAACCCGCCCGCCAGCACGTTGCGCAGACGTTCACTGGCTCCCGCCAGCTTGGATGAGGCGCAATGGGACGCCAGAACTACTTGCTTCTCCGCGCGGATCAATGCAGTGATGGTCTGCAGGAGCTCATCTTCAGTGCATCGCTTGCCGACGATAAAGTGCACGTCATCAATCAAGAGTATATCGCAATCGCACACCTGTTGCTTGAAGGGTCGGGTATCACGGGCGCGCAGGGCGGACTGAAAGCCGTTGAGAAATTCCTCAGCGGCCAGGTACAGCGCCTTCTTGCGACTAGAGCCGAGCCCGGCGGCATGGGCGATCGCTACCAGAAGGTGAGTTTTCCCCACGCCATAATCGCCGTGGAAGCAAACAGGATTCAAGAGCGGCGTGGCGGCGCTGACCACTTCACGCGCAGCGGTGGACGCCATCATATTGGTGCGTCCCACCATGAAGGTATCGAAGGTAAAGCGGGTTTTCCTCCCTGAGTTCTCCACATCCTCGCATGGCGCGCCTTCAAACGTCGCCGCCACATCAGCGGCTTCAGGCTGAATCTCGGTGCAAATCACAATCTCAGATGCGGTTCCTGACACCGAAGCCCACAAAGCACGCAAACGGGGGCCAATGTTATCTTCCACCCATGCGCGCCCAAACTCGTTCGGGCAGATCACGCAGACCCGTCCCCTACCGTCAAGTTCCACACGCAGGCGGGCGATTTCGGAGGCGTAGAGTATCTCTCCGCATTCCTGGCGCAGCCGTGCGCGCACAGTGCGCCACACGGTGACAAGATCGCCCGAATCTGCGGTCATCGTACCAGCCTCGTGGCGGAACCATCCCCCCACGCGGTCGCCTCCTGTGAAAGCGCCATTATGCACCAACCTCTCATTTCAACGCGCACATGCGCGGCGATATGCTGTCACCCCACCCTTGATTTTCAGACACCCCCCGTTCCGCGCCGGCCCATGATGGCAGCCCGGTTGTCAATCCTTAATCCGCGTGGGAATAATTTGTTAAGACATTCACGCTAGCGAGATGGCGGGATGAATCAACACCCTTGATGCCGACTCCGACAGGATTCGGTGCTTGACACGATGATTCACTAGTTAATCCCGACGTTTGCGCGCTGAAAAATTTTTCACCCGAAACGGGAGGCGCAGGATTGAGTGCATCACGGTCTCGCAACGCGCCACCCCCCCCCCTCCGACCACTCGACAAAAACGCCGGGAACAATACGCATTCTGTATCAAATGATTTGGTCCGAACGTGCAGGATCGGTCGCGTTATTGAACACAGGCAGCTTGAATTTCACTTTGGTTTCAGAACAGTTTTCAGGACACCGCCATAGATTTCACACGCGCTGACAGGCGCGATACCTTGCGTGCGCCAGCATTCCTGTGAAGAACGCCCTTGGACACGGCTTTCATCAACTCGGACTCAGCGGTGCGCAATGCGGCGCGGGCCTCATCCTGGTTGCCTGCGGCGATGGCCAGGTCAATTTTCTTGACATAAGTGCGAACGCGGGTGCGGCGCGCCCTATTCAGAGCGGTGCGGCGTGCGATCTTGCGTATCATTTTCTTGGCGGAAGATGTATTCGCCATGGGAATCTCCGTATCTGTACCGATTACGGGGGCCAAGCCAAAGCCAACCGCCGAAGTGAGACTGGGAAGCGCCGCATATAACGATCCGGGCAAGCACGGTCAACCGGTGCGCGCCTGAACCATCATCGATGCCTGAAGTGCGCGGCGCGCTTGTCTGCAAAGGCGGCCATGCCCTCGCTCTGGTCCTCGGTGGCGAATTGGGACTGAAACACCCGGCGCTCAAAGCGCACACCCTCGGTCAGACCCGTTTCAAAAGCGGTGTTGATCGCCTCCTTGGTCATCATAGCGATGGGCAGGGATCTGGATGCGATGGCGGTTGCTGCTTCCAGCGCCACATCCAGCAACTCCTCCGCAGGCACGACGCGGCTGACCAACCCAGCGCGTTCGGCCTCCTCGGCCAGCATCATGCGACCGGTCAGACACAGGTCCATAGCCTTGGATTTGCCTACCGCGCGCGGCAGGCGCTGTGTGCCGCCAGCGCCTGGCATGACGCCCAGATTGATCTCAGGTTGACCGAACTTGGCGGTTTCGGAGGCGATGATGAAATCGCACATCATAGCAATCTCGCAACCGCCGCCCAGGGCATAACCCGACACCGCCGCAATAATCGGCTTGCGAAAGCGGGCCACGCTTTCCCAGGTCTCGGAGAACGGATCATTCTTGTACAGGGAGATAAAATCCTTGTCCTGCAGCTCCTTGATATCCGCACCGGCTGCGAACGCCTTGGGAGAGCCGGTCAGTACGACACAACCGATCTCCTCGTCTTTTTCAAAATGCGCCAGGGCTGTGCTGAGCTCGGTGGTCAGTTCATGGCACAGAGCGTTCAGAACAGATGGGCGGTCCAGGGTGATCACGCCTACCCGGCCTTCGGTTTTTACTTGGATCGTGGTGTAGGCCATCCAGCCCTCCGATGATTTCATTGTACGCACAAGCACGGCAAGCATGGAAAAGCATACGCCCCCTGACCGATACAACGGCAAGGGCCGCCCCTCTTGCACCTCTCCCCATACAGGCCGGACCGGAACAGTTCAAGAAAAGTTCGTAGCGGTGCTAGCGCTGGCAACGCGGGCAGAAGAAAGTGGAGCGCCCGGACTGAACACAGCGTTCGACGACCCCGTTCACACACCGGTGACAGGGTTCACCCTGGCGTCCGTAGACATCAAACCGGTGCTGGAAATAACCCATAACTCCATCCACACCGGCATGATTACGCAATGTGGTTCCCCCCGCCTCGATCGCCTCAGTAATGACCGCGCGCACGGCCAAAGCCAAGCGTTCTGAGCGGACACCTTTTATGGAGGCGCATGGGCGCCGGGGGTCAATCCGGGCGCGCCAGAGCGTCTCACAGACATAGATATTGCCTAGCCCGGCCACCACGCGCTGGTCCAGTAAGCCGGTTTTCACAGGGCTCTTGCGGCCTTCAAAGGCGTCCGCCAGCAAGGCGGCAGAAAAAGCGCTGGACAATGGTTCGGGGCCCAGATTGCGCAAACAGGGCTCTTGATCTTCCTGATGGGTGGGAAACAGGGTCATGAAACCAAATCGGCGAGGGTCGTTATAGGTAACCTGCGTTCCATCCTGCATCGTGAACACCACATGATCATGCTTAGGATCGGCGGCAAGTACATGGACAAAACCGCCCGGCTGCTCGGCGCCGGCTTCCGCAGACACCGAAAACCGCCCCGACATGCCCAGGTGCATGAGCAGGGTCTCCCCTGTACTCAGCCGCGCCAGCAGATATTTCGCGCGCCGATCGAGCCGCTCTACGACCGCACCTGTCAGCCGTTGTTCAAATCGGTCGGGGAAGGGGAAACGGAGATCGGGACGCCACACCTTCATGCCTGAAATGCGACGGCCTTCCATGGCCGGGCGCAATCCGCCCCGAACGGTTTCAACTTCAGGCAATTCCGGCATATTTTCACTCTTGACGAATACAATCTCCCCAGGAGCAAACTAGACTGTGACAAGCGATCATGCGAGCGTCGGAAACGATAAGGGCGCAGCGCCCAGCGCTGGCGCTAAACGGTCGGCCGGACTAGTCTGTTGGTCATGATCAAAACTCACGATACCGTTTCCTTCGGCTTCAGGCAGGTAGCTCGCGAACAAAAACAGCGTCTTGTTCGGAGTGTGTTTGACCGGTCCGCGCGCCAATACGACCTGATGAACGATCTGATGAGTCTCGGGATTCACCGGATATGGAAGGACATTGCGGTCACCAGAGCGATGCCTCGCCCCGGCGCCCGGCTCATCGATGTGGCGGGCGGCACCGGCGATATCGCGCGGCTGTGGTTGAGCCGGTCTGACGCCCTGACCGAACGTCGCGGTGCGAACCTGTACGCCCGGGCGACGATCGCCGACATCAATGAACAGATGTTGCGCGCCGGTCTGGAACGCGGCGCGCGTGAACGGCTTAACTGGTGCGCAGCCAACGCCGAATGCCTGCCGTTCAAGGACGGCGTGGCCGACAGCATCACCATCGGGTTCGGCATTCGCAATGTGACCCACCGTCTGGCCGCGTTCAGGGATATGCGCCGGGTGCTCAAGCCCGGCGGCCGGTTCGTGTGCCTGGAATTCTCCCGTCCGACAACACGAGTGCTGGAAAAGCTCTACGACGCCTGGTCCTTCAACGCGATCCCGCGTCTGGGACGATGGGTCGCCGGCGATCACGACAGCTATCGGTATCTGGTGGAATCCATCCGCAAGTTTCCCGGGCAGGACGCGATAGCGACGGAACTGGAAGAAGCCGGATTCTCACACGTCAACGTAACCAGTCTGTCCGGCGGCGTCGCAGCGCTGCATACCGGACGCAATTTTTAGGCTTCACTCCGGGCGCTGACTCCGCAACGAGCGGCAGGATGCCCGAACCCCTCGCCAAACTGTCCCGCGCCCCCTAAACCTGCATCCCGTGTTCAGAACGCTTCCCAATCTCGCTCGCCTGGCGCGCGCTGTCTTCACCCTGGCCCGCCATGACGCCATCTTCCCCGAGGAGTATCAATCGGTCTTTCCTGAACCGGTGCGTCTGCTCGGCAGGATCGCACGCCTGATTGCGATTCGGGACCGGGCGCAAAACCCCGGGGAGCGTCTGGCACGCGCACTGGAAAAACTTGGCCCATCCTATGTGAAGTTCGGACAGGTGCTCGCCACGCGCGCCGATGTGATTGGCGCCGATTTCGCCCGCGATCTGTTCCGACTCCAGGATAAGATGGCGCCGTTCGGCATGGAAAAAGCCCGTCAGGCGTTGGATTTGGAATTCGGGCAGCCCGTGGAAGCGCTGTTCACAGAGTTTGGCGAACCCGTCGCGGCCGCCTCCATCGCCCAGGTGCACAAGGCGAGAACCCTTGATGGCCGGACGGTGGCTGTGAAAATCTTACGTCCGGGCGTGGAAACCCGAATCAAGCGTGATATCGGCGTCATGCGTCTGGGCGCCAGGCTGGCTGAAGGGCTGTTTCCCGCCTCCAAACGCATGGAGCCCCGCGCCTTTGTGGAGACCGTCGCCCGCTCACTGATGCTGGAGCTGGACCTGCGTCTGGAAGCAGCCGGAGCCAGCGAACTCAGCGAAGCGGCGACAGCCGCACAGAACTTCTTCATTCCCGAGGTGGAGTGGGCGCTCACCAGCAAGCGAGTGCTGACCGCTGAGTGGATCGACGCCATTGCGCTCACTGACATCAATGCTTTACGCCAGGCGGGGATCAACACTGTCAAACTGGCCAGTGATCTTATTGACGCCTTTCTTTCCACTGCGCTGGACCGGGGCGTGTTTCACGCCGATCTGCATGCAGGCAATCTGTTCGTCAGCAGGGACGGCCTGCTCTGGGCTGTGGATTTTGGCATTATCGGGAGACTAGGGCGGGCTGAGCGCCGCTATTTGGCGCACATCCTTCATGGCTTCCTGACACGAAACTATAAGGCGGCGGCCGACGCTCATTTCGACGCCGGTTATGTGCCCGAACAACATTCCCGCGCCGATTTTGCCGGAGCCTTGCGTGCCGTGGCCGAACCGATTTTCGGCAAGTCGGCGGCGGAAACCCCGATGAGCCGGGTGCTGATGCAATTGTTTGAAATCACCGACCTCTATGACATGCACCTTCAGCCCCAGCTGGTATTATTGCAAAAAACCATGGTTCAGGCTGAAGGCGTCTGCCGTCTGCTGACTGATGATTACAATATGTGGGAGGCGGCCAGGCCGTCGGTGGAACGCTTTATGCGTCGCGAATTGGGGCTTGAAGGCCGGGTGCGGGATCTAGGCGATGCGCTCGACAAGGCGCGCCGCGTCATGTTCGCCCTGCCCCGGACTCTCGACCGGATGAGCATGGCCGCCGAACAACTCAACACCCACACGCCGCCAAAACCGCAAACGCCGTGGCTGGCCGCACTGCTCGGTCTTGCGGCGGGTGCGGGTCTTGCCGCCTCTGTCCTGCTGGCAATCTCATGATGACCCGGGTGCAAGATCGCGCTAAGCATATCCGAACCCGGGCGTCCCAAGGATCCGACATGGCTGACAAGCGCGTGCTTCTCATCATTGGCGGCGGTATCGCAGCCTATAAATCGCTGGAGCTGATCCGGGAGCTGAAACGATGCTCCATCTCCAGCCGCTGCATCCTTACTGAGGCCGCCAAACAGTTTATCACGCCCATGAGCGTGGCCGCCCTGTCCGGCGACACGGTCCATGATGCGCTGTTTTCCCTAACCGATGAGACCGGCGGGATGGGTCATATTGAACTCTCCCGCGCCGCCGATCTGATTGTCGTGTGCCCGGCCACCGCGAACCTGATGGCCAAAGCCGCCCACGGTCTGGCCGATGACCTAGCTTGCACTACGCTCTTGGCGACCGACACCGATGTGCTCATGGCGCCGGCGATGAATGTGCGCATGTGGAAACATCCCGCCACCCAGGCCAATCTTGAAACCCTGCGCCGCCGCGGGGTGACAGTCATGGATCCTGATGAAGGAGAAATGGCGTGTGGCGAATATGGTCCGGGCCGCCTGCCTGAAACATCGCGCATCACCGCTGAAATCTTCAGAGCGCTGAGCCGATGAAGGCTGTTGTCACCGCCGGCCCGACCCTGGAGCCCCTTGATCCGATTCGGTTTGTATCCAATCGCTCCTCGGGAAAGCAGGGCTATGCCATCGCGGAGGCGTTGCGCGATCAGGGCTTTGACGTGACGTTGATCTCTGGCCCGGTCACGCTGGATGATCCTGCCGGACTGCACACGGTGCGCATCGAAACTGCACAGCAAATGCTGGCTGCGGTGAATGCGGCCCTGCCCGCTGACGTGTTCGTGTCTGTGGCGGCGGTTGCGGACTGGCGGCCAGCGGAAACCGCAGACAGGAAACTCAAGCTCGACAAATCGGCCATGACCGCCCTGCCGCTCACAGAAACTCCCGATATTCTCAAAACCATTTCCCATTACACCGCCGATCAAAGGCCCGCCCTGGTGGTCGGATTTGCAGCGGAAACTCATGATGTGGCGACCCATGCCCGAGCCAAGCGTCTGCGTAAGGGTTGCGACTGGATCGTCGCCAATGACGTGTCCGGTGATGTGATGGGGGGATCTGAAAATGCCGCACTGCTGATCACCGGGACCGGTGATGAAGCTTTTGCACGCACCACCAAGCCCGAACTGGCCGCCCGACTGGCCCATAGGATCCGCGCTGCGCTTGAACAAAACCAAAGCGATGTGCGACTGCGGGCCCCCTGAGCCGCCCCGGAAAGATTGCCATGAAACTGAACGTCAAAACCCTTGATCATTTCGAGGGACTGGAATTGCCGCAATATCAGACCGTCGGCTCCGCCGGGCTGGACCTGTCCGCGGCTGTGCCGGCGGATACGCCGGTGGAAATCCCGTCTGGCGAATGGCGCATGATCCCGACCGGGATCTGTATCGCCCTGCCTGAAGGCCATGAGGCCCAGGTACGCCCCCGTTCCGGCCTCGCCGCCAGCAAAGGCGTCACCTGCCTGAACACACCGGGTACGATTGATGCTGATTATCGCGGGGAAATTCGCGTAAACCTGATCAATCACGGCCCGGAGCCCTTCATGGTCAACCGGGGTGAACGAATCGCCCAGATGATCATCACCCGGTTTGTACAAGTGCGCTGGAATACAATGGACAAGCTCGATGAAACCGCGCGCGGGACAGGCGGTTTCGGTTCCACAGGCGCTTAGAGATTCAGCCGCTCCATCACAGCCGCGTGGACCGCCGCTGACCCCTGTCGAGGTTTGTGTTCAGTGCAACCGCGACCATGCCGGGACACGGATGAAACCCGCAGAGCTTGATGATGCTGTAAGTTTTGATAGGCTCAAGATGCCGCTTGAGTCGACGGGTGAATTTGATTTAGGAGATGACTCAGGTTGACGAGCCTCGATTAACAGGGGCTCATATAACAGGAGAACCATCGATGAAAATTCAAGCGCCAGATTCGCAGACCGTGTGGAGCTGGATTGCCGGAGGAGTAAGCGTTGCGTGTGTGTCGCTAGGCGTGTGGTATCTTCAAACGCATGAAAACACTCAAAGGCTGGTAACGCTTGAAACCGATGTTGATGAGATCAGGGACGATGTTGATGAGATCAGGGACGATGTTGATGAGATCAGGGACGATGTTGATGAGATCAGGGATGATGTTGATGAGATCAGGGGTGATGTTGATGAGATCAGGGGCGATGTTGATGAGATCAGGGGCGATGTTGATGAGATCAGGGACGATGTTGATGAGATCAAAGTCAGTATAGCGGGGATCAATGCTACAATGAAGATGATGTTGCGAGAGGACTCACTTTCCACTGACGACACCTTTCGGCAGAGCTCTCTTCCTGAAGAGGCGAAAGCTGAGGAGGGGCGTGATAAAGGGCCTGGTTAACTCGACGATGTTGAAACGTGCTGACTATCTACGCTTCCCCGGCACGGTCACCAATATTGTGTTGCCGCATCGGGCGTGGGAGAACCTTGTCGGGTTGACGTTGCCCTGCGATTCGATCGACGAATCATCCAGCTATGTTCAACTCGGGCTTTAACATGGCGCGTAACTTGACATTTTATTAAAGGGAAGCTTTAACATGGCGCGCCGCCTTGGGGAACCCGAGAGCTAAGCGTTCACCCCAGCCGGGCGGCGCACCGGCTGTTCTGCATGATCACGTCCCAGTTCTCGGCCTCGATATCGGCGGTGGGTGCGATCCAGCTGCCGCCCACGCAGACCACATTCTTCAGCGCCAAATAATCAGCGGCGCGATCCCGGCTGATTCCGCCTGTGGGACAGAAGCGCACATTCGGCAACGGGCCGGCCAGGGCTTTGAGACAGGACAGACCGCCCGCAGGCTCCGCCGGAAAAAATTTCAACACCTCAAAGCCCTGCTCCACCGCCCCCATGGCCTCTCCGGCGGTCGCCACGCCCGGCAGGCAGGGCGCGCCCGTTTCCAGCATGGCGGCGCCAAGCGCGGGTGTCAGGCCCGGGCTGACCAGAAAAGCCGCGCCCGCGCGCACGCTCGCCAAGGCCTGCTCAGGACGGGTGACAGTCCCCAGGCCGATAATGAGATCAGGAACCGCCTCCTGCATGGCTTTCATCGCATCGACGGCGACCGGGGTGCGCAATGTCAGCTCAATCACCCGTAATCCACCGCCCGCCAGGGCGCGGGCCAGGGGCGCGGCCTGATCCAATGATCGCACCGTCAATACGGGAATGACGGTTGCAGCCGCAATCACTTCAGAAAGCGTGTATGTCATAGCCTGGCAGCCTCCGGTGCAGACGCTTTGAACGCCGGTTGCTCTGCGCCGACCTGATCGAGGCCAGGCATGGTCATTGCACCGCGCTCGGCTTCGCTGACCATGCCGCGCATGCCGGCAAAGAGCTCCCGCCCCATGCCCGTATGAACATGAGCAAGGTCTGCGGTTTCAGGATCGCGCGCCTGCCATTCGGGTTCGAGCACGTCGATATCCAGCCGGCCTGTTTCCGCGTCCAGTGTCATCCTATCCCCGTCGCGCACTTTGGCGATCGCACCGCCGGCCAGGGCTTCAGGGGTGACATGGATCGCCGCGGGCACCTTGCCCGACGCGCCCGACATCCGGCCATCGGTGACAAGCGCCACCTTGAATCCCCGATCCTGGAGCACGCCCAGGGGCGGGGTGAGCTTGTGCAATTCAGGCATGCCATTGGCGCGGGGGCCCTGAAAACGCACAACAGCAACAAAATCGCGGTCCAGCGCACCGCGCTGGAAGGCCGCAATCAGTTCTTCCTGATCGTGGAACACAATCGCCGGGGCACTCACCCGGCGGTGCTCGGGTTTGACCGCACTGATCTTGATGACGGATCGTCCCAGAGGACCGTTCAGAACCCGCAAGCCGCCATCAGCAGAAATCGGGTCTGACGCCGGACGCAAAATATCCGGATCAGCGCTTTCATTGACCGGGGCCCTGAAGGCCAGCTCACCGTCCTGAAACACAGGCTCCCGAGCGTAATCGGCCAGGCTGTCAGCGCCCAGCGTTTGCACGTCGTCATGAAGCAAACCGGCTTCCAGCAATTGCCCGATCAGAAAACTCATCCCGCCGGCGGCGTGGAAATGGTTCACGTCCGCCTGACCATTGGGATAGATCCGACAAAGCAGGGGGGTGATCTGAGACAGGTCATCAAAATCATCCCAGTTGACAATCAATCCCGCGGCCCGCGCGATGGCGATGATATGCAGGGTGTGATTGGTCGATCCGCCCGTAGCGTGCAACCCGACTATGGCGTTGGCGATCGCCCGGGCGTCAATGGCGTCGGCTAAAGACCTGTAGGCGTCACCGAGCGCCGTGATCCGGGCGACACGCTGCGCCGTGACCGTGATCATGGCGTCACGCAACGGCGTGCCGGGATTGATAAAAGCCGAACCGGGCACATGCAGCCCCATGATTTCCATCAGCATCTGGTTGGAGTTGGCTGTTCCATAAAAAGTGCAGGTTCCAGGGCCATGATAGCTTTCGCTTTCAGCCTGCAACAGCGCGTCACGATCCACCTTGCCTTCGGCATACAGCTGACGAATACGGGCTTTGTCGGAATTGGGCAGACCTGAGGTCATAGGCCCGGCGGGCAGGAACAGCACCGGCAAATGTCCAAAACGCAGAGCGCCCATCACCATCCCGGGCACGATTTTGTCGCACACCCCCAGGCACAGGCCCGCGTCAAACATGTTGTGGCTGAGTGAAACGGCCGTGGACATGGCGATCACGTCCCGGGAGAACAACGACAATTCCATACCCGGCTGACCCTGAGTGACCCCGTCGCACATGGCCGGCGTCCCGCCCGCCACCTGCCCCGTCGCGCCCGCCTTCCGAAGAGCGCTCTTGATCTTTCCGGGATAGGTTTCCAAAGGCTGGTGCGCGGACAACATGTCATTAAAGGCCGTGATGATCCCCACATTGGGCCAGATCATTTTTTTCAGCGCAGTCTTGTCCGCGCCCGAGGCGGCAAAGCCATGGGCCAGATTGCCGCAGGACAAAACCTTACGGTGCGGCCCGTCCGCCCGGGCCGCCTCAATCATATTCAGATAGCGGGCGCGTGATCGGGCGCTGCGCGCCTTGATGCGCGCGGTCACGGTTTTCAGCCTGGAATGCAGAGACATGGCGTGCTCCTAAGGCCACCAATAGGTTTGAAGATCAAGAGCGGTGTCCCGCAACACGGCGCGCACAGGCATGGACGAGACCTCGCCGGGATTTTCGGCGATCTGCAAGACCCGGCGTTTGTCGGACCCATTGATCAGCAAGGCGCAAAAACGGGCGCCCTTCAAAGCCTTGCGGGTCAGGGTGACCCGCTCAACAAACGGCCCTGTCGCCGGGCTGGGCTGGGCCGTGATCGAGGCGACGCATCCGGCCTCCGGGTCCAGTGCCGAGACAAGCCCGTCAGCGTCTGGAAACCAGGAAAGAGTATGACCATCTGTCCCCATCCCCAGCACAACCGCATCAAATGGCGCGGGAGCTGTCTGAAGACGGGCTTCAAGCCCCGCCAGCGCCTGACCGGGATGGTTGTGTTCGGTCTTCAGCCCCACAAACACGGCTTGAGTTGCGCGATTTTGCAACAGGGTCGCCCTTATGAAACGCTCATTGGATCCCGGCGCGCCGGGATCAACCCAACGCTCATCGGCCAGCACAATATGCACGCAAGACCAGTCCAGATCGGCCATGGACACATGTTCATATAACCTGTTGGGCGAGGATCCGCCCGAGACCACAAGACTGGCCCGCCCGCGCCGGGCGAGACCTTCGCACAGGCGAGTCCTGATGACCGCCGCCACTGTACGGGCCGCGCTTTCGGCATCCTCAAACTCTTGCATGATCCAGATTATGTCCCTGCTGATTCTCGCCCATCGCCATCAAACCATTCCCGACCATCACGGCGGAGCAGAAGGCGCGCCTTGTCGGGGCCGTCCGATCCCGCCTTGTAGAGGTGCAAGGGGGTGTCGGCCTCGGTCCAGGTCTGCATCACGGCATCGGTCCAGCGCCAGGCCGCCTCAACCTCGTCCCGGCGCATGAACAGACCAAGATTGCCGCGCACCACCGCCATCAACAAACGCTCATACGCGTCGGGATAATTCTTCTCAAACGTGTCGGCATATGACAGGTTCAAAGGCACATACCGCAACCGCACGCCGCCCGGACCCGGATCCTTGGTCATCATCAGCAATTGCACGCCCTCATCGGGCTGCAAGCGAATCACCAATCGGTTAGGTTGCAGCGATCCGGCATCCGCCTGAATAATATCGTGCGGGACAGGCTTGAACTGGATGACGATTTCCGAACGGCGCGCCTGCATGCGTTTGCCCGTCCGCATGTAAAACGGCATCCCCGCCCAACGCCAGTTCTCAATCCCGGCCTTGATGGCTACAAAGGTTTCGGTCTGACTCGGCGCGCCGACCTCCTGGGCATAGCCCGGTGCGACGCCCCCATCGATCAGGCCGGAGGCATACTGGCCGCGGACAAGGCAATGGCGCGCATCCTCGACGTCGATCACGCGCAGCGCCCTTAAAACTTTCAGTTTTTCGGTGCGAACCTGTTCTGCGTCCAGGCTGGAAGGCGGCTCCATCGCCACCAGGCACAATAGCTGCAATAAATGGTTTTGAACCATGTCGCGCAGAGCGCCCGCGCGGTCATAATACCCCGCGCGCGTGCCCACGCCCAGAGACTCCGCCACCGTGATCTGGACATGATCAATGGCGTTGGCGTTCCAGATCGGCTCTAGCAATATGTTTGCAAAACGCAGGATCAGCAGATTCTGGACTGTTTCCTTGCCCAGATAATGGTCGATCCGAAAAATCGAACTTTCGGGAAACACTTCACCGACCGCCTCGTTCACCCGTTTGGCCGAATGAAAATCATGCCCGATGGGTTTTTCCAAAATCACTCGAGCATGGGGCGTGTTCAGCCCATGGGTTTTAATCGCCTGGCAGGTCTGGCCATAAATGGACGGCGGCAGGGCCAGGTAGAAAATGCGGATTTTCTCCGGGTCCGAACTCAGAATCTGTTTGAGATCCCGCCAGCCCGCCCTTTCGCCGCCTGCGTCAGCCGCCACATAGATCATGTGTTCAAGAAACCCGGCCCAGCGCGCCCGGCGCGCTGGCTCCGCGCCTTCAGCGAAAACGAATTCACCGGCCAGGGATTGAAATTGCTCAAGGCTCATTTCATCCCGGCCGACAGCGATAACCCTTGAGTTTTCAGGGATCTGATCATCACACCAGCGATGAAACAAGGCCGGGATGAGTTTGCGGCGCGCGAGATCCCCCGTCGCTCCGAAAATGACGATATCAAACGATTCAACCGGGACCAGCTCAGCCATGCACCGAAATCCTCATGCCATAGTACAGCGGCGCGCACCCAGCGGCGCACGATTCAGACAAAGAGAACAAAGGCTATCATGACAAAGGTGTCAATTTTGATTTTGATTGCAGACGGCTGCAAGGCGTATAATCCCGGCCTCCAATAACCTCCGTTCGCCATTGAACAGGGCGCGATTTTTCACCGTCCGGGGCCTTCAACCCCCTGCCCCGGCGTGTCAGACTGTGTTGTCCTGCAGGCTGGAAGAAGACAAGCGAAAACGTCGTGAACGCTGTTGAGATTGAACAGGCTCTTTCCGCGCTTGCCGTGGCGCCGTTTGACGCTGAGGAGTTTGCTTATGCGTTTCTCGAAGCGTTCGGCAACAAGCCCACGACCCTCAAGCGCCTGCGCAGCGGTCATTCAAACCGCTCTGATCTGGGCGGCGTG
>RKRX01000117.1 GCA_007571185.1 Oceanicaulis sp. | reverse complement strand
ATGAGAAACAGCGTGATTTTGAGTATGAGGGTGAAATGGCGGTCGATGTCGCGCTTGATCCCCATCATCACAGCCGTTATTCATTTGCTCGCCTGATCGCCGCCGCCAATGCATTGATCATGTCAACGGCGGATTCTGCTTCTAGTGCAGCGCGATTGCTTAAATCGGCAGGTGGCGGCTACGGTGATGGAGGGACCGCTTATCGGGCTTGGGAGGTCCGTTCAGATCGCACGAGTTGGCTCGATCGTGTCCGACATTGTCAATCTGGCAGGGTTGGCCAGTGATGATTTGACGCATCGCCCGTGAGCGGAAGGGGTGTGTAAAGTCCGTTTCCGGTTTCACTATGACGACGGTTTTCTGGCATTTTGCCTGTAACCGTCTACCTGTAATCGTCTGATTTTCCATTGTGTGGAAAGAGCCATCATGGCCGGTTCCCGCGCCTCGCGTGATCTCACAAAAGGGTCGATTTTCGGCCATATCATCCGGCTGGTTGCTCCCATGAGCTTCGGTATTCTGGCCATGATGCTGGTCGGGGTGATTGACGCCTACTGGGTGGGCAGACTGGGCACCGAACAACAGGCCGCCGTCCAGTTCGTCTTCCCCGTTTCCATGCTGGTGATAAGCGTGGCGATCGGTCTGGGAGCAGGTGCGGTGTCGGTGGTGGCGCGCGCCGCCGGACGTGGCGATAGCGGACGCACCCGCCGGATGGCCACCGACGCGCTGAGTCTGTCCATCGTCACGGTTCTGGCGGTGAGCCTTTCGGGCATCCCGCTCATTGATCCAATTTTCCGTGCCATGGGTGCGACCGACAAAATGCTGCCCCATGTGCGCGAATACATGATCATCTGGTTCTCAGGGATCGTCCTGGTGGTGGGGCCGATGGTGGCTAGCAATCTCCTGCGCGCCATGGGCGATGCCATAACGCCCAGCTTGATCATGATCCTGGCGGCTGCGATCAACATGATTCTCGACCCGATCCTAATTTTCGGTCTGGGGCCCATACCGGCGTTGGAGGTGGCCGGGGCGGCGCTGGCGACCGTGATCGCCAATTTTATCGCCTTTATTCTGGCCATGGCTGTGCTGATCATACGCGAAAAGCTTGTGGATCTTAGCTGGCCGGGTTTTGAGACTGTGCTGGAGAATTGGAAGGAGATCACCCGGGTAGGCGTGCCGGCGGCCTGCTCAAACATGATTGGTCCATTCTCTAACACGGTCGTGTTATCCGCCGCCGCGCCGTTCGGCGAGCCTGCGGTCGCCGGACTGGGTGTGGGAATGCGAGTGGAGGCGCTCGCTATTATCCCGTTGTTCGCCTTGTCGGGTGTAATTGGGCCTATTACGGGCCAGAATGGCGGCGCATATCTGGTCAACAGGGTACGGGAAGCTCTTGTGAAATCTTTCCTGTTTTGTGCCGGATGGGGTCTCTTCGTCGCGATGCTGCTATTCATGGTGAGTGGGCCCCTGGCGCCGATTTTCCTGTCCTCTGAAGACGGGCGGGCCGTGGCGCAGATCTATTGGCGGATCGCGCCTTTTGCGGTGGCGGGTTATGGCGTGGCCATGGCGGCGTCTGCTGGGTTCAATGGATTGGGTCGACCATTCTATGGGGTTGCGTGCAATGTGTGTCGGGGTTTGTTGCTGGTGGCGCCGCTGGCCTGGGTGGGTGGACAGTTGGGCGGTGTGACCGGGGTCATCTGGGGTGTTTTCGCCGCCAATCTCATCGCCGGGCTCACCATTGTTGCTCTGGTGCTGCGCCATGCGCCACTTGATGTCCGCGATTCACGCAGGAATGGCGCAGGGTGAGCCTGCCCTCGACTCGGTCTTGCAGTTCGGGTGCAGAAAGCGTGTGTTACACTCTGACGTGCATATTCGCCGCCACGCAGCGTTGCATCCGCAAATCTTGCGTGACATAACGCATGCTCATTTCCAGATGTCGTCGTCGCGATCAGGCCCGGCGATGATTATATCCTGACGGGGCCTTGCTGGTATGAATGTAATAGAAAAATACGCCGAAGGGCTCTCGCGCACATTTGAGATTGTCGTACCTGCCAGGGAACTTGAAACCAGGTTGATCAACAAAATTGAAGAGATCCGCCCCGAAACCCATCTCAAGGGCTTTCGTCCGGGCAAGACGCCGGCAAGTCATCTCCGCAAGGTGTTTGGCGCCGCTATCTTGGGTGACATCTTGCAGGAGTTGGTCCCGCAAACCACACAGGATACTTTGTCTGAGCGCAATATCCGTCCAGCATCCCAACCGACCGTGGATGTGAAATCTGATGCCGAAGATGTATTCAATAACGGTTCTGATTTCTCTTTCGAGATCAACCTAGAGATCATGCCGGAGTTCGATGCCATCGACCCGACGACCCTGGAGCTGGTCCGTCAAGTCTGTAGGGTGACCGATGAGCATATTGACGAGGCGTTGGCCGATATGGCCAAATTGGCTCTCTCTTACGAGACCAAGAACGGTAAGGCTGAAGACGGCGACAGGCTTGTGATCGATTATACCTGCTTCGCCGATGGTGAAATACTTCAGAAGAGTTCTACTGAAGGCTTTGACGTAATTCTGGGAGAAAACAGTGCCTTTCTGCCTGAGCTCGAGGACCAATTAATCGGGGCATCCGCCGGGGATAAACTGGACGTCAGAATGACTATCCCCAAGCATTACCCGAACGAGGATATGGCGGGTAAGGATGTCATCTTCGCCACCACTGTGAAAGAAGTTCAAAGCGTGTGCAAGACCGGGATCGACAATTCGCTGGCCGAAAGCATGGGCATGTCCGATCTCGAAGAACTGAAAGAATCGTTAACCCGAAATTTGGAGGTCGAGCGCGCCGAAGCATCCCGGAGCAAGCTGAAGCGGGCCCTGTTGGACCGGCTGGACGCTGAGCATGATCAGATCATGCTGCCGGAGAAAATGGTCGAGCAGGAGTTCGAACAGATATGGCGCGAAGTTCGTTATGCCATTGATAATGGTCAGTTGGACGAAGAAGACTCGGGCAAGTCCGAGAACAAGCTCAAAGCTGTTTACCACAAAATTGCAGCACGCCGTGTGCGTGTGGGCCTGGTTCTGGCGGAGATCGGGCGCAAGGCCAACGTGAACGTGACCCAAGAAGAACTGACTCGAGCCATGAACCAGACAGCAGCAAGATTCCAGGGTGGTAAGCGTGAAATGGTTGAATTCTACAGGAATAATCCGGGCGCTATGGAAGTTCTTCGTGCACCGATCTACGAAGAGAAGGTTGTGAACTACATCCTGGAACTGGCTAAAGTCACTGACGAGGAAGTTGATCCTGGCACCCTGTTTGCAGAGGATGAAGACATCAACATCTGAGACAAATGCGTCAAAAAGCCGATCCCGATAATTCAAGTCTTGTGGTGTCGGAGTTTGCGTTGCGGCGCGCCTTGTCACGGAGCTTCTCCGTGATCGTCATGATACGCGACTCATGGAAAACCCTCCCCGTATTCAGGCCTGAAAGTGACCATTCTGGGCATTTCCATCGCCGAGTGTGAAGGGTTTTTCGCCTCTCGTGGCAAAGAGGCGTGTCCCATGCGTGATCGTATCGGTCAGCTTGTACGATATTGATTTTTTAAGGAGTCGGTGATGCGTGAACCGCAGGATGTGATGATGAACCTCGTACCTATGGTGGTCGATCAAGGCTCCCGGGGTGAGCGCGCCTATGACATCTATTCGCGCCTGCTCAAGGAGCGGATCGTGTTTGTCACCGGCCCGATTGAGGATCACATGGCTTCACTGATGGTGGCCCAGCTTCTGTTCCTGGAATCAGAAAATCCGAGAAAAGAGATCGCCATGTACATCAACTCGCCGGGGGGGGCGGTGAGTGCAGGGCTCGCGATCTATGACACCATGCAATACGTCAGCGCTCCGGTGGCGACAGCCTGTGTGGGCATGGCCGCGTCCATGGGTTCGCTTCTGTTGGCGGCGGGAGAAAAAGAGATGCGGTTTGCAACACCTAATGCGCGCATCATGTTGCACCAGCCTTCCGGTGGTTTCCGTGGCACTGCGGCAGATATCGAACGCCATGGCGAGGATATCCTCAGGATCAAACGCCGCATGCACGGGATTTACGTCAAGCATACCGGCCAGCTACTAGATGACGTCGAGAAAACCCTTGATCGCGACTTCTACATGGACGCTATGGAAGCCCGAGATTTTGGCCTCATCGATCATGTATATGAAAAGCGTGGCGCTCCTGGAACGTCCTGATTTTGGTCTACCCGTCCTGTATAAAAGCCAACAGCTATGCTGCTGTCGGATTTTGATGGCGTGGTTTTGCATGCTTGATTCCCGCCCCGGTATCGTGGTTGCATAGCGCAGAGAAATGTTTTCTGGGGTCCAGCCTTGATTTTGCGGTCAAAAGCCCGTGTCGTGTCGGGCGTGAAACAGGCGTGGAACGAACGAAATCGCGCTAAGACGCACAGTGAACCGATGGAGCGGCTATGACCAAGGTGACCACAGGTGATGGAGAGGGTACCCTGTATTGCTCTTTCTGCGGCAAGGGTCAGCACGAGGTTCGCAAGCTGATCGCGGGGGCAACCGTTTTCATTTGCAACGAATGCGTTGAACTCTGCATGGATATTATCCGTGAGGAAAATAAAATCTCACTGGTCAAATCCAATGAAGGCGTGCCTAGTCCGCAGAAAATTTTCCAGGTGCTGCAGGACTATGTGATCGATCAAACGAAAGCCAAGCGGGTTCTGTCGGTGGCTGTGCATAACCATTACAAACGCCTCCATCATGCGGGCCAGGGCGACGATGTGGAACTGTCCAAGTCCAACATCTTGCTGATCGGGCCGTCCGGGTGCGGCAAAACACTGCTCGCTCAGACGCTGGCGCGCATTCTGGACGTGCCTTTTACCATGGCTGACGCCACCACGCTGACCGAGGCCGGTTATGTGGGAGAGGATGTAGAGAATATTGTTCTCAAGCTGTTGCAGGCGGCGGACTACAATGTGGAACGGGCGCAGCGCGGCATTATCTATATTGATGAGATCGACAAGATTGGCCGCAAATCCGATGGCCCTTCCATCACCCGTGATGTGTCGGGTGAGGGCGTGCAGCAGGCGTTGCTGAAAATTATGGAGGGCACGGTGGCTTCCGTTCCGCCCCAGGGAGGGCGCAAGCATCCCCAGCAGGAGTT
>RKRX01000069.1 GCA_007571185.1 Oceanicaulis sp. | reverse complement strand
AGAACGACCATATCTCCTTTTTTCAGAGCATACTTATGTTTATCGGTTCGCGAAAACCACATTTTCTTGATGTCGTCAGTAACAACATGCCCCCACATGATATTAGCTGCTCGCAGATAAGGTAAACACTCATCACCGATATTTTTACTCTTCGGCTGCAACATTTTTCCCAGGGTGATATCAAAGTGCCGCTTAATTAAAGATTGTGGAAATTGACCCGTTACCGTCGGAACGCCATCACCTTCAGCACCCGTTCCAGTGACAGCGGCGGTGATCAGGGCCGAGCGCTTCTCTTTCAGAAGCACCACCAACCGCTTCTTCTTCTCGATCAGCTGGTTGATACGGGCGGTTTCGCGATCGAGGAAATCTGCGAGGGCTTTCTGGGCGCTAAGGTCAGTAATTTTGGGGCGGTAGTTCAGAACGCCATCTTCGCTAATTCGGCGTAAACCGCCAGCTCCGGTCATGCTTTTCAGCGCGTGCGCCCTAAATTCTTCTGAGCAGAGCAAGTAGAATAGAAAACGGGTATTCATTCTGTCGGGGTTGGGTCGCAAAACGTAAACTTCGGAAGTTGCGTAACCCAACCCGTTCAGGAGGCCGCTAGCGATGGCTTTTTTTCCATTTTCGAAGCATGGCGTGACTTTTGCGAGAAGCACATCGCCTTCACGAAAATAATTATAGCCTCGACGCGCCACCTCTGAGATCGGCCTTACCCGGGATGTGTCCAGGCCCCCAAGACCATCTGCAAGCGCATCCATTGGGGCGAAAGTGACCTCGGTATCGTCCTCCACGCCTTTGATTTCGGTTACGCTCGGGCCCATTCGCACCATATGTCGTAGTCGGATCACCCCGTCACCATCTTCACCGGAAGTTGATCCGGTCAAGCATTCGCCAGGTTCTCGTTGGCGAACGCCCAGTTTACCAGATGTTTCAGGAATGCGCCGATGTAATCGGGGCGGCGGTTCTGGAAATCCAGATAATAGGCGTGCTCCCACACATCCATGGTCAGTAGCGGGGTGACGCCGTCTTCGGTCAACGGAGTTTCTGCATTCAGGGTTTTGCGGACTTCCAGTCTGTCGCCGTTCTTCACCAGCCAGGCCCAGCCCGAGCCGAACTGACCAATGCCTGCGGTGGTGAACGCTTTGGCGAAGTGCTCGTAAGAGCCAAAGGATGCGTCGATAGCGTCAGCGATGGCGCCGGTTGGCTTGCCGCCGCCGTTTGGAGACATGGAGCGCCAGTAGAAAGTGTGATTCCATATCTGGCCTACATTATTGAACAGCCCCATGTTTTTTTCGGCCCAGCTCTTCCTGATCACCGATTCCAGGTCCATGTCGGTCACGTCATCGCCATCGATGGCGGCATTGGCCTTGTCCACATAGGCTTTATGATGCTTGCCATGATGGAAGCTCAGGGTTTCGGCGGAGATGTGCGGTTGTAAGGCGTCAGGCGCATAGGGCAGGTCGGGAAGAGTAAACGCCATAGGAGTCTCCTAAGATGGGCGAGCAAGACAGAGGCTCGAGTGGACGGACGGGTCACTGGAAGATCGCTACGATCAGGCATTGGCAACAGGTTAGATATGGGGTCCGGGGCCTGTCTGTCCAGCGGAGAGGGTCATTTTCGTGATCGATTTCGACAGTCTGCTCATTCGATCCGATCCTGACCGGCGTCGTGCGGCCTTGTTCGCGCCAGCGCAATTGCGCATACGGCTGTATGCGCTGTACGCCTTTTACCACGAGGTGCGGAAAGCGCCAGTCTCTGTCTCTGAACCGATGATCGGGGAGATGAAATTGGCTTGGGCGCGTGAGGCGGTTACGGATCTGTATGCCGATCCGCCCAAGGTGCGACGTCATGATGTTTACAAAGCGTTGTCAGAATTGCGTCATGCCCCTGGGGCGCCGTCCATGACTGAGTTGATTGGGTTGATTGAGGCCCATGCAGCGGATCTGGGCAAAGGCCCGTTTCCCACCCGGCAGGATCGTTGTGATTATGTGGATGGCGCCGCTGTGGCGTTGATGCGCTGTTGCGCGCGCCTGCTCAAACCCGATCTGGATCTAGACGGGCGGACGGGGGTCGCCTTGACGACAGCAGGCCGTCTGTCGGGGTTTGTCGACCTGATCCGAGCTTTTGCCCCGCTGACTCAGGTGGGGCGCCCGCCTCTTACTGCCGACGAATTGACAGGGGCGGGTCTGACCGAGACAGATCTGGCTGTCGGACGCAAACCGGGGGCTGCAAGGATGGCGTTTGCAGAATTGATCAATGAAGCGCGCAAAGCCGCCGCCACGCTCTCACGCACCCGCTTCGCGCTGCCCGTCGAGCTCTTCCCGGCCGTAGGCCATGTGCGATTGGCGCATGGTTACCTGAAATCCGCCGCCCGGATCCGTGACCCCTATCGCGAACAGCTCACCCGCGCCCCGCTAGGTCAGGATGCAGTCATGATCTGGGCTTCGCTGACCGGTCGTATCTAGTTGCTGAGACACCTGGTTTACCGCCTGTGTTCTGGCAATGAAAAGCAATCCGATAGGTTATCGTTCAGGCAATTTGTGCGCATCTCCTGTCAACCAGGCGTCGAAATCGGCCAGTGCGCGAGCACTCAAGGCTTTCTTTCTGGCGGTGGATTTTTCTTTGCCGCGCAGACGCTTGCCTTCTGCATTCCTGACGGGTGCGGCCATGTCCGGGAACAGGCCGAAATTCACATTCATCGGCTGGAACGTACCTTTTCGGCCGGGCGCATGACCGGTGGTGATATGGGTGAGCAGGGCGCCCATGGCTGTGGTGGGCGGCGGCGGGGTAACCGGTAAGCCCAGTTTTTCGGCAGCGGCGAAGCGTCCAGCCAGAAGCCCCATGGAGGCGCTTTCCACATAACCTTCCACTCCGGTGATCTGACCGGCGAAACGCCAGGCCGGCCGGGTTTTCAGACGCATGACAGGATCCAGCAGTTTTGGGGAATGCAGAAAGGTGTTGCGATGAATGCCGCCCAGGCGTGCAAAGCGGGCGTTCTCCAAGCCTGGGATCATCCTGAATACGTCTGTTTGCGCACCGTATTTCATCTTGGTCTGGAAACCGACCATGTTGAACAGTGTTCCCAGCGCATTGTCCTGGCGCAGTTGCACCACGGCATAGGGTTTGGTTTCAGGGTCATGGGCGTTGGTCAGTCCGCGCGGCTTCATGGGGCCATGACGCAGAGTTTCGCGGCCACGCTCGGCCATCACCTCGACAGGCAGGCAGGCGTCAAAATAGGGCGTGTCCTTTTCCCATTTCTTGAATGCGGTCTTCTCAGCCGCCAGAAGAGCGTCGATGAACGCTTCATACCGTACCCGATCCATGGGACAGTTGATATAGGCAGCCTTATCTTCCTCGGTTTCACCCTTGTCATAGCGCGACTGTTTCCAGGCCACGTCCATATTGATGGAGTCAGCATAGAGGATGGGAGCGATAGCATCGAAAAAAGCCAGCTCGCTCTCATCACTCATTCCGTGAAGGGCTTCCGCCAGTGCTGGCGAGGTCAGCGGGCCGGTAGCGATAATCACGTTATCCCAGTGTTTCGGAGGCAGCCCGGTGATTTCCTCGCGCACGATCTCGATATTGGGGTGAGCTTCAAGTTGCCTGGTGACCGCTTTTGCGAAAGCCTCCCGGTCCACCGCCAGTGCGCCGCCAGCGGGCACTTGATGAATATCGCCCATGGTCATGATTAGCGATCCGGCGCGCCGCATCTCCTCGTGCAACAGGCCGATTGCATGGGTCTCGACATTGTCGGAGCGGAAGGAGTTCGAGCAGACCAGTTCGGCCAGATCTGCGGTCTGATGGGCTTCGGTTTTGTGCCCCGGGCGCATCTCGTGAATCACCACGTGGACGCCAGTGCTGGCGGCCTGCCATGCCGCTTCCGAGCCGGCCATGCCGCCGCCAATAATGTGGATCGGGTTCATATCGATCATGGACGCCGATATAAGCGATCAGGCGGCATGGCTCAAATGTGTGATGCGATGAGTTGACGAGAGCGGATTGAACTGACCCCGTTGGAAGGGGATCGCCATGAATTTCGCCGTCTGGATGAAGAGGCTGCGTTTGATACGCTGTGATCCTTGGCGGGAAGAGGGTTTCGGGATAACTGCATGCTCATGACCCTGATCGATTTTAACGCCGTTCGCAGAGCCTTTTGTTTTCTTCCAACTCGACCGGCTCTGATCGGCGCAGGCGCTGCGCTCTATGGCGTGGTCTTCGCCATACAGTCTTTGTTGTTCATCTATGCAGGCGTTCACACACCGGGGATGATGTCGGTTGCTGTGGGTTTTGTGCCTGTGGTGTTTGGTGTTTTTATTGTGGTGGCGGCCGGGTTTGCACGCGCCATGCTGAACAAGCGCAAGCGCGGCGTCCTGGGCTTGACTCTGGGCGGAGATGAAGGCCGGTTGGCTTGGGTGGTTGTGCTGATACTGATTTTGATCTTCACCGTGCCGGGCACGGCGCTGGTGGCGCTATCGTTCATGCTGACGGCGCTGGCCCTGATCAATGTGGACGCCGGGGCAGAGCCACCTGAGGGTCTTGTGAATATATTTGACCTGTTTGGCCAGGGAGAAATGGCCGTGGCCATAGTTCTGGTGGCTGTCTTCATCATATTCAGTTTGTGGTTCTTTCTGCGGCTGGCGCTGGCCGCACCCGCCACCGTGCATGCCGGGGCGATCAAAGTGCTTAGTATCTGGCCATTATCGTCCAAGCACAGTTTTGAAATCGCGCTCACACTGACCGCCGCACTCATCCCCGGTTTTGTGATTCTGACAGGATTTAACGCCTTGTGCGTCACGGTGCTGGGTGCAGGCCCTGCTATCATCTGGTTTGCATCGGGTGGAATGGACGCGCCGACCCTCAATCCCGCTGTTCTACTGATGATGTATGTTTTTTATGGCGCAGGCAAGATCACCTTCCTTGCGGCGCCAGGCCTGTTCGTGCTCAGTTCACTGTATATGAAATATTTGTTTCAGAACGCGCCTGACTCTGTTTAGAATGGGACATGTCTTGTCTTTTGATTCCGTTTGCATGCTTTTCATCTGATAGGAAGAGCTTCTATGTCCCGGCCGCGCTATGATATCATCAACGCTACATTCTATTTCTTCAAGGTGTTCAGGCGTCGCCCGCTGGGTGTGATCTGGATTGGGTTTTGGCAAATTCTTGTGAATTTTGCTTTTTGGGGGCTGCTGCTTTTCTCTGATTT
>RKRX01000058.1 GCA_007571185.1 Oceanicaulis sp. | reverse complement strand
CATGGCCTCCGTCACGGGATTGGAAGGATAGTAGAGACGCCATTCCGCCGCCCGAGGTTTCTGCTCGCGCGCATCGTAATGGGTCGCAGTACCTTCCACAGTGAATCCATCCTGATCCTCACCGAGCCAGACGTATATGGCCCGGAACCGCTGACGCTGAACCTCACCGAGGAACTGACGGCGCATGTCCCGCGTGGTGCCTACCTCGTGCTGATTGGACTGCCGAGGCTCCGCGTCCACAGCGGTCAGACGCTTGACGCCTGCACCGGCGAAATAATCACGTAACTGTCCGCGTCTCATCACCGCTCAGTCCCAATTCCGGTTCATCGGATACTAGCCATGCTGCGCATCGTTCTGCAATTGTGTCGTTTGGGAGACGTGCTCGCCCCTTGATAGCGCATTCCCAAATCGTAGCTACCCGCCAGCCCATATCGGCCAACGCCGATAGGTTCCTGCTATCGCGAGCAACATTTGAACTGATCTTGTTTCGCCAGAAATCACTTCGGGTCTTCGGCCACTTGAACAAATGGCAGTCATGACCGTGCCAAAAGCATCCGTGGACAAAAATCACGGCTCTGTGTTTCGGAAACACAAGATCCGGCCTTCCAGGCAGATCCGTGCGGTGAACGTGAAACCTAAACCCCAAGCGATGCAGCGAGGATCGTACCGCCTTTTCTGGCTTCGTATCCTTTCCCTTGATGCCCGCCATCATCCTGCTGCGGACTTCCGGTGTAACGGTGTCAGCAGCCATGAATCAGATGGCGACGCTCGGTTCAGGAAACAGGAACTCGCTCTGGCTGGATAAAGGGAGTCGGCGACCTTCCCTTGCAAGCAACTCGGCGAGATGTGGTTTCATAAGTTGAGCCACTGCACGCACCACGGGCACAACCACGGCGTTGCCAAACTGACGATAGGCTTGAGTATCTGACACCGGAATTCTGAACTCTGTACAGCCCGGCATCTCGAAACCCATCAGCCGTGCGCATTCCCTTGGAGTCAGCCGACGTGGGCGTCTGCCCACTTGGCGAATCAGGATTTCCGATCCATCCTTGTAATAGCGGGCAGAAAGGGTGCGGGCGACATCATCGGGGCCGAAAAGGGAGTACCCGAACCCGTTTCCTGCGCTTCGGTGCTTTTTCTTGTAGTCCTGAAGATAGTTCCACAAATGCTTGGTCAGCGTGTACTTCGAGTCAACATCCGTATCCAAGACTGTCCGCAGCGTAGGGGCCCGGCCATTCGGTACTGCGAGTTCGTCGAAATCGAAAGCCGTCGGTTCCCTAAATCCGACCATAAATATCCGTTCTCGCTTTTGCGGAACCCACGGAGAGGAATCCACAACTCGCGTCTTGACACTGTAGCCTAATTCACTCTCAAGTACATGCATGATTGTTGCAAAGGTCTGGCCGCCATCGTGCCGCTCAAGATTCTTCACGTTCTCAAGCAGAAAGACGGAAGGCTGGTGATGGTCAATGATCTTCGCCAGATCGTAGAAGAGCGTTCCCTGCGTGTCGCACAGAAAGCCATGCGGTTGGCCGAGCGCATTTTTCTTCGATACACCGGCAATGGAGAAAGGCTGGCACGGAAACCCTGCCAACAGGACATCGTGCGGAGGTACGGATTCGGGCTTGTCCGCATATGGCCGTATGTCGCCGACAAACTCGTGATCGCTGTCAGCCGGTTCCGGGAAATTTGCTGTGTAAGTTTCCTTACAGAACCGATCCCACTCGGACGTAAACACGCAGCGGCCCCCGATTTCCTCGAACGGGCGGCGTAGCCCACCAACACCGGCGAAGAGATCGATAAAACGAAACCCCTCCTGCCGGTGTACGGAACAGCGGGCGTTCGCGACCTCGCGAAGCTTTTCGATCTTCAGCCTGTCGATACGTTTCCCCTCGCCATTCATGTAGCGTCGCACAGTTCTAGCATTAATGCCTAGCAATCCGGCAGCCTCGCCAATGCCAAGCTTGGCGCGGGTTATCAGTTCGGAGAACTCGCTGGTGCCTTGAGTGTCCATGTCGTCGACCAAGTGTCAGTTTCGGACAATATGTCATGATCTGTCCCTGTGTGCAATCGGACACGTTGATGCGTGCCGTCCGGCTTTGCGAGCCAGTTGCAGACCGCGCGCCGTGTGCGGAGAGGCGCGCCATTGACTCAGGAGTCCGGATGCCAGCTATCGCGTCAACGACGGGATTTCTGTCTCAGGCTATCAGATAGCTTTCGGTGAACCGCCATGGCCACGCGCTCGGCAGCTTGGCTCAGGGTCGCGTCATCGAGGTGAACGTAGCGGTTGGTTGTGCTGGCCCGCCGGTGCCCGATCAGGCGTCCCGCGACATACAGGCTTTCACCGTTCATGACCGCGTGCGAGGCGTGCGCATGTCGCAGATCGTGAAGCCGTGCATCCGCCACGACCCCCGCCGCATTCAGGCATGGTCCGCTTCCCCGCCGTCCAGCATGTCGGCAAGGTCGCGAGATACCCTGTTCGCGGCCTCGAACACGGACCCTTCGGCGAGATGCGCGTATCCGAAGGTGGTCGCGATGTCGGCAAGGCCGAGCAACCCGGCGACGACGCGCAGATCCTCGCCGCCGCTGACCGCGACCGCCGCATGGCTGTGCCGAAGATCGTGAATGTGCAGCCCCGGCAGTCCCGCAGCCTTGCGGATCGCGATCCATGCCTTGTCCACCGAGACAGGCCCGCCGCAGGGAGATGCGAACACCCACGGGCAGTTGGTACGCCGTTGTTGCGCTGCGAGCACGGCGCGGGCGGGCGACGCAATCCAGATCGTGCGCGGACCCGTCTTCGAATCGGGCAATACCGCGCGGTTGCCGTGGACATGCTCCCACCTGAGCCGCAGCGCCTCGGACTTGCGCGCGCCCGTATAGAGCAGGAAGCGCAGCGCGGCGACGGCCACCAGATGATCCGTTTCTGCATCGTCGAGCGCCCGACCGAGCGCGGCAAACTCGTCGTCCGTCAGATAGTGTGCCTCGAAGGCGGTCTTGCGCCGCCGCAGCCCCTGGCACGGGTTGGAGTCCTCGCGCCGCAGTCCGAGCGCTTCCGCATGCTTCATCATCGACGACAGCACCGCCAGTGCCCGGTTCGCCGATCCCGCGCGTGTGACTGACAGATCGTCGAACCAATTGCGCACATCCCTTGCCGTCACTGCATCGACGCGACGATCGCCGAGCGCGGGCAGGATGTGTCGCCGCACGCCGTCCGCGTGCGCCCCCCTCGTTGCCGGCTTCCAGTGTTCGGCGCAGTCGGCGAGGAACGCCGACGCGAACATCGCGCGCGCCGCGTACCGCGCATCCTCGACCGTCAGCGCGTCGAGCGCTCCGAGTGTCCGCTTGACGACGGAGCCGTTGCATCGCCGATGCACAATAGTTTTTCTCAGCTTTATTCAAGGATCGAAGCCGATTTTCAGGACCGCCTGCCAAGATATCATAAGTCGCGTCGGGAAGGTTTGTCGCTGCTCGCGAGCATGATCTTGGGCACACGCAGCGTCAATCTGATTTGGCTCGGTGGACCACCGCTATCAGTACATTTCACGGGTTTTGGGTAATGACCACATCGATCCTGACCAGGTCATGCAGGCCTGTGCCAGTGAGATTTTCCGCCGCCAGCATGAGGTGGGACAAACCCTTGTGCTGGCCCTTGATCAAAGCAGGCTCAATGAGGGCCATGAGATTTTGATGGTGTCGGTGCGCATGCGCAAGCGCGCCCTTCCCCTCGCTTGGCGTGTGCGACAGACCAAAGGGTCAATGGGCTGGCGTGCAGGGCGCGATCTGCCCCTCGAGCCTTCGCCCATGGTTGCCTGAGGGTGCGCGTGTGGTGCTGGCAGGCGACAGGTTTTATGGCACAGCCCGCCTGATCGAATGGTGTCAGCAAGCGGGCTGGGGCTACCGTCTTCGCGGTACACGGGCAATCTCACAGTGCACCATCAAGGCGGCGAACTCGCCAGTGGGGAGATTATTGAACTGGCCCCCGAAGGCCTTGTGGATGCGGAACTTTATGGGACAGGCCTCATTACCAATATCGGTGTGATCGGTGAAAAAGGGCACAAGGAGCCCTGGATCATCGCCATGGATGAGGGGCCCATCTGAATACACCGTTCTCGACTATGGCATGCGCTGGGGTATTGAGGCCATGCTCGAAGACTTCAAGACCCGGGGTTTTTCCATCACCCAAAGCCAAATCAAAAAACCCGACCGATTAGCGCGTCTTGTCCTGGTGCTGGCCATCGCCATGTACTGGGCGATCTCAACCCGAAGGGTCCAAGAGCATAACGGAGCACAACGGGGCGAAAAAGGGGGTCCGAAAAGCCCAAAGATCCTTATGCTCGCTCTTCAAAGCTGGGCTCCGCATCATCCGAAGATGTCTCTCTGGCTATGCCAAAATCCCTAAACTCTGGAAGGTCTGGATCAATTGAAGGGTGGTAAGGAGGTGTCCGAGTGTTGATCGCAAAGATGTGGTCTTATAGAGTTCCAGGCAGTACGTTTCCAGACTAGCCGGCCGCCACCTCGATCGCGCCGTCCGCGTGCGCGATGGCGCGCTTCATGCCCGGTGAGTTAAAGCGGGCGGTGACCTCACCAAGTGCGTCCACCGCAATCAGACCGCCTTCTCCACCCAACCGCGCCACATCTTCCAGCGCTCCCTGAACCCCGGCGGCCAAGTTATGACCAGCATAGCGCACGCGCGAGGATACGTCAGCGGCGGCATTGGCCCGCATGAAGAACTCACCCTGGCCGGTGCAGGATACCGCCACGCGCTCATCGGCCCAGGTGCCTGATCCGATGATCGCTGTGTCGCCCACCCGGCCCCACACCTTGTTCAACGTTCCCCCGGTGGACGTCGCCGCCGCTAACCGCCCCGCGCAATCAAGCGCCACCGCACCTACCGTACCGGTGGGAAAGGGGCGTGGGTCGGGATCCGCTGCGGGGGTGTAGTAGCGGTCAGGGTTTTCCACTTTCATCAGCCCCGCCTTGTCACAGAATGCTTCCGCTCCTCGGCCGACCAGCAATACATGCGGGGTTTGCTCCATCACCGCGCGGGCGGCGCGGATAGGCGACAGAAAGCCGGTCAGCGCTGACACCGCACCAGCCTGACGAGACAGACCATCCATCACCGCCGCGTCCAACTCATACCGACCGTCGACATTGGGTGAGCTGCCCTTGCCCGCCACATACAGACCAGAAGCTTCCAGGTCCGCCACCGCATCCACCACGGTGTCCAGCGCCGACTTCCCCGCCAAAAGTTCCTTGCGGCTACGCTTGGCCAAAGTCGTCAAATGGGTGATTTCGGCCTCATAACTGCGCGTGGCCAGAACACCGGCGCCACCATGCAAAGCCAGCACGGGTGCAGTCATCTCTTCCTCATCTGTCTACACGGTGTATCAGGACGTCAGGTTCTGCAGGACGTCTCTACCATCGCGGGAACAGTGACAAAAGTGCGCCATTCTGAAACTGAGGATCACGTTCCCTTTTGCCTAAATGCGTATTATGTCTGTCACTGACATGCTTGGGAACCTCGGAGAACTGGGAGGCGAAAAGTGTCCCGGCATCCTGCCCGTACCGAAAACAACTTGTCAAGAAAGGCATGTTATGGACTTCAAAGGAATAGCAGCGGTCGTCACCGGTGGGGCATCGGGTCTGGGTGAGGGAGCGGCCCGCCGTTTGGCCACCGAAGGCGCCAGGGTGACTTTGTTCGACCTTAATCAGGAACGGGGCGAGTCCGTAGCCAAAGACATCGGCGGCGTGTTCGCCAAAGTGAATGTGGCCGACCCCGAAAGCGTCAAGGCTGGATTTGAAACCGCCCGCACCGCCCATGGCCATGAACGGGTTCTGGTGAACTGCGCGGGCATAGGCTGGGTGGAAAAGACCGCGCGGCGTGCGTCTTCCGGCGACATCGTCATGCACAGGCTCGACAAATTCCAACATGTCATCAACGTGAATCTGATCGGCAGCTTCAACTGCGCCGCTATCTCCGCTGGCGGCATGCTGGACATCAAACCCGGCGCTTCAGGCCGCGGTGTTATCATCAACACCGCCTCGGTCGCCGCCCAGGACGGTCAGATCGGGCAAGCGGCCTATTCCGCCTCAAAGGGCGGGATCTACGGTATGACCCTGCCCATGGCGCGTGATCTGGCGCGTGAGGGCATACGGGTGAATACGATCCTGCCGGGTTTTTTTGAAACTCCGATCTATGAGCAGATGCCGCCGGAGGTGAAAGTGAACCTGGCCGCCAATCTACAATTTCCCCGGCGCTTCGGCTCCCCCGCTGAATACGCTGATCTGGTCGCTTTCATGGTTTCTAACGACTATATCAATGCTGAGTGCGTACGTTTGGACGCTGGCGCCCGTATGCCGCCGAAATAAGACAGCTCCGCGCGGACTCGTTGGTCGTCACCCCGCCCTGGCGGAATGTGAGTTTTACTGCGGTGCGGATCCGGTTACGAGGAGCCACAGATGCTGGATGACTTCGCAGGCTTCAAACGCGTCGGGGGTGTCGGGAGCTGAACCGCGACCCAGAACGATTTCACCCGAGGCTTCATAGCGGGTGACTTCACGCACATCCACGTCGTTCCAAAGCGGATCACGCCAGCCATACCAGCCATAGCCAGGGTGGTAATACCGATAGTGCAGACGGGCCCGATCATACCCGCCCATATCCACCAGACGACGATCCGCCTCAATGTCTCGCTGGACCACGCGGAAATGATCATAACCCTTCTCTAGGGTTAGCTCAGCGGCGCGGAACAGCACGAAGATCTCCACCTTGTCACGTCCGGTCAGAGAATTGCCTCTGAAGGTGATTCGATAACGGTCGGATTCGATAGCCTGTTCGGCGTACCCATAACGGTTTTCCTCGGCCTTCTGATATGCCGTCGGACCGCTGGCGCACCCCGCCAGCATCACGACGAGGTTCAAAATTGTGATGACTCTCAGCATGGTCAACGTCCTCCTTCGCCCCCATACGGATAAGTTGGAGCAGGCGAGAACGAAGGAAACTGATTCTGTTTACATCCCCGCATAGTGGGCACGCGTATCCACAGTCACCAAGAACCCGACATGATCGCTCTCGCAGGATCAACCTCAAGCCATAATCACAACCTCGAAGCGGGAATGCAAGTCGGACACCATTGGCGCACCGAGTTTCAGGAATCCGGCCCCGCAGCAGCACGAGCCTGATATTTTCCCTCGCCGAGACTCGGGCTTGTTCCACAGCCCGCAGAAGCATGATCCGTTCAGAGAGATGCAACACCCGGCCCATGGTAGACCATGAGTCATGGGTGGTTTCAGGCGTGTTGGAGATGGCGTAAGACAGTCTTCGGAGTGATCAGAGTAATCAGAGTAACGGACCCTATCAGAATTTCCTTGGCGGGTGGGGTAGTGGTGACTCTAATGGCCAGACGGGGACAGTTCATGCGTGCTAGAGCCTTGTGCCTGTTAGGTTATGGTTTCACTGCTCAAGCCATAGCGCGCCGCATGCGCCGGGTCGGCTGGCGCATACTCGCCAGCACACGTTCCCAAAGCGCTGCCCGGTACATAGCCGACTCGGGCTATGAGCCCGTTGTGGCCGATCCTGCCGAGCGGGCTGGACTTAACGTATTGAAACAGGCCGCCGCACAGGCAAACGCCCTGATCAGCTGCGCCCCGCCGGGCGAGGAAGGAGACCCGTTCGCACCGGTTCTGGACGGGCTGAGCCGGGAGCTCTGGCTGGGCTATCTGTCCACCACCGGAGTATATGGCGATCGTGCAGGCGGCTGGGCGTTTGAATGGCAAGCGTCCACCCCCGGCCAGCCCCGCTCTGTCCGCCGGGTCCGGGCTGAGACGCAATGGTCGGCTCACAAGGCTCGCCTGTTTCGGCTGGCGGGAATTTACGGACCAGGGCGTTCCGCCTTTGACCGTCTGAACCGGGGCGTGGTCACCCTTGAGAAACCCGGACATGTGTTCGGGCGCATCCATGTCGATGACATCGCAGAGGCGGTGGCGCGCGCGCTGGAGCGCCCTCAGGCTCAGGGTATTTTTAACCTTGCCGATGATTGGCCGGACACCCAGGCTAACGTGATGCGCGGCGCCGCCGCAATTGCAGGGGAAGCGCCGCCGCGGATTGAGCGCTTCGACGCAACCAGAACCACTCCCATGCAGGCCAGTTTTTACGCCGAGTGTCGCCGGGTCTCAAACGCCCGCGCCAAGGCGGTGCTGGGCTGGCGTCCTGTCTATCCCAGCTGGCGCGAGGGACTCAGAGCGATCTGGTCAAACTGTAAAAATCCGGTCAATGCGGCTAGTACAAGCTCGAATATGGGAAGGCACGGGGTTAATCATGCCCGCACTATAGAAAAACCGACATAAGCCTGCGACTTGAGTGAACATCAACAGGTTCTGGGGATGCGTCCAAAGACTTGCCGGATTGCATTACGATTCTTCAAATGCACGTATCAAATAACGGTTTCATATCCGCCATGCTGAAAGGTGCGCGCGCGTGAATATCCTGCAAGTCATTCCCCAGATGCATGCGGGCGGCGCCGAATGCACAGCGGTCGAGGTGGCGGAGGCGGTGATCGCCAACGGCGGCAAAGCGGTTGTGGCCAGCGCCGGTGGTCGTCTGGTGGCGGATTTGAACGCCATCGGCGCCCGTCATGTCACCCTGGAACTGACAACCAAAAATCCAGTCTCAATCTGGTGCAATGCAGGCCGTCTGGCGCGCCTGATCAAGGAGGCGGCGATAGATCTGGTTCATGCCCGCTCCCGTGCGCCGGCCTGGAGCGCTTATTGGGCGTCCAAACGCACCCTGCGCCCTTATGTGACCACCTATCACGGATTCTACAAAGCCGGGTTTGGCCTCAAGCGCTGGTACAATTCCATTATGGCGCGGGGGGATCGGGTAATCGCGAACTCCAAGTTCATCGCCGATCATGTGCACGCAGAGCATGGCTTGGACCATGCCGCGTTGCGCGTGATTCCGCGCGGGGTGGATCTGGAATTTTTCGATCCCGACCGGGTTACCCCTGAACGCGTGCGCGGCCAGCGCGAAAGCTGGGGAGTGGCCCCGGGCCAGACAGCTATTGTGCTGGCTGGGCGATTGACCCGGTGGAAAGGTCAGAGCCTGATGATTGATGCGTTGACCGGATCTGGACTTACCGCCTCAGTGGTGCTCGTTTGTCTGGGTGAAGGCGAAGGCAAGCAAGGCTATCAGGATGAATTGCAGGCCGCCGCCCGGGCTGCGGGGTTAACCTTGTCGCTTCCCGGTCACACTACCGACATGCCCGCTGCGTACATGGCGGCCGATTTGGTGGTTTGCCCCTCGCTGGCGCCCGAAGCCTTCGGGCGCGTTGCCGCAGAAGCACAAGCGATGGGTGCGCGCGTCATCGTCGCCGATCATGGCGGCGCGCGAGAAGTGGTGGAAGACGGCGTTACCGGATGGCGCGTCACGCCAGGAGATCCGAACGCCTGGCGTGGTGCGGTTCAGGCGGCGTTGGCGCTCGAGGCGGAGGCGGAGCAAGCCTTGACCATAGCAGCGCGCACCCGGGTGCGCATGTTGTTTTCGAAGTCACAATTGCAAAACGCGACTTTGCGTGTCTACAAGGAACTCCTACACTAAAGTCATGTCCGTTGTCCAAGAAAAAGAACAGATTCTTGTGATCCACGATGGCGACTTGATCGAAGTCGTCCAGATGTTGGCGCCTGCCTTGCGAATTCGCGAGCACCACAGGAAAGCCCGCATCACACTGCTGTGCGGAGAAGGGCATGAAGATCTCCTAAAGTACTGCCCCTACTTCAACACTGTAGAGACCAATCTTGATGACATCGCTGGCCGCAATCTGTTTGAACGGATGAGAGCGGCTCACAATTCCAGTTATGATGTGATCTATGATCTGTGTGGCTCTGAGGCGGTCAGGAAAATCCGTAACGCTATGCATTTCTCTAAGACATGCTGGATCACGGGCGCACCTGATCTCTCCAGGCCTGGCCATCCACTTGATCAGATGGCCGCACGATTGGGGAAAGCAGGACTAGGCGGTCCTACCTATTACCGCTTGGGTGAAGCCCCGGCGCCGGATTTAAGCTGGATTGATTTTGTCTCCCGGCGTTCACGCATGCTGGAGCCGACTTATTTCGGGTTACACGGCGCCTATGCTCTGCTGACACCGATCGGCGAAGATTCTTCCCTTTCCCTGCGCTGGCCCAAGGACCATTGGGCATCATTGGCCTGTGAGCTGATCAAGTGTGGAATCGAACCGGTGATGATCGGCGGCCCTCCGACCCGGGAATTGGGGCGCTATGTGGCGCATACGATACCGGGTGCACACGATCTGACCGGTCGAGCCAACCTGATTCAGCTGGCGGGGTTGGGCAGGAAAGCGTCCTGCACTTGCGGGGATGCCGCCAAACTGTCGCATCTTATGGCGGCGGCAGGCTCACCTACCATACTCTTCCATCCTGGTGAAACGGCCCCATATGATAGAGCTCCGCGAGGGAAAGCCCCCACCTTGCTGATGTATGCACCAACCCTGGCGCAGATCAGCGCTTCGGACGCCGTGCAGGCCATGCGCTGCGCCGGCGGTTTCACCGGTGTCACATACGCCGCTTGAACACCTTGATAGCCCGATGCTTTCATGGTATTGTCCAACCCTCAGGCTCGAGTTCAGGTAGCCTGTGCACTTTAATTCCAATCACTATGGAGAAGACGCATAGTTCGACGTCCGCATGCCGCGCCCCCGCCCAAAAAAGAAGGGCCGCGCATTAACGGGGATATCCGCGCACCGCAGGTACTCCTGATTGATGAAACCGGGGAAAAGCAGGGTGAGATGCCTACCGACGCCGCATTGGAAGCTGCGGCGAAAGTCGGTCTTGATCTTGTTGAAGTTTCACCAAATACGGATCCGCCGGTCTGCAAGATCGTCGATTACGGTAAGCTGAAGTACCAAGAGCAGAAGAAAAAAGCCGAATCCCGAAAGAAGCAGAAAACCCAGGACGTCAAAGAAATAAAAATGCGTCCGAATATCGACATTCACGATTATCAAGTCAAAACCAGGGCGATGACCAGGTTCTTTGAAGATGGTGACAAGGTCAAGGTCACCCTGCGCTTCCGGGGTCGTGAGATGGCGCACCAGGACCGCGGCATGGACGTGATGAAACGCGTCAAGGAAAACTTCGCTGCAGTCGCCAAGGTCGAGCTGGAGCCCAAGCTGGAAGGTCGTCAGATGGTCATGGTGATGGCGCCGCGCTAACATCGCGCCGCAGAATACGCGGATTCACCGGACCATAAACCTGTGCGTGGTCTGATCTTGACCGTGTTGACGATCTCTGCGATTGCGCGGCGCATCACGGTTCTTGATACGGTTTCAGGCTGGAAAGATAGGGTGCCTGGGATTTTGGTCAGGCCGTCTTGTATTCTGATGCAAGACGGGTATGATTGCCGCTGCTGCTCAATGGCCTCCCCGGCCCAATCGGCATGCCGGGTGGCCGAGAACTCTGGGATCGAGATGCCCGGAGGCTCGAATTTTCCTGCGGGTGTGGAGGACGAAATGTCGAAAATGAAAACCAAATCGGGCGCAAAAAAGCGCTTCAAAATCACCGCCGCTGGCAAAGTGATGGCCTTGCGAACGGGTAAGCGCCATGGGATGATCAAGCGCACCCCCAAGCAGATTCGTCAAAAACGCGGTTTCACCGCGCTGGCGGTTGCGGACGCTCGTATCGTCAAACGCAGCTACATGCCGTACCTTCGCTAAGATGGACGGTTCAAATCACGCTTTGTAAAGATATTTGGTAGGAGACAGCCTCATGGCTCGCGTGTCCTCAGGTCCGGCTCGCCGCGCCCGGAAAAAGAAAGTCCTTGATCAGGCGAAAGGCTATTATGGCCGTCGCAAGAACACCTTTCGCGCCGCTAATCAGGCGGTGGAAAAGGCTGCTCAGTACGCTTATCGCGATCGTCGCGCTAAGAAGCGCATGTTCCGCTCTCTGTGGATCCAGCGCATCAACGCCGCCGCTCGTGTGAATGACCTGACCTATGCTGGCTTCATGGATGGGCTTAACAAGGCCGGTATCGATCTGGACCGCAAAGTTCTTGCTGATATCGCCGTGCATGAACCTGAAGCCTTTGCTTGCCTGGCTGTTCAGGCCAGGCAGGCTCTGCAGCGCTAGGTTGAGCGCCTCTTGCTGGATGACTTGTCAATCCGCCCGCTTGTAAGATTGCAGGCGGGCGCTGTCGTGTTTGAGATCAGGCGCAGTTTTCGCTAAATCTGACCTCATTCCAATATCTGGAGCGCCTGATGTCTGCCCCCTCTGATCTCGAAGCGCTTGAAACGCGCCTGTCCGTCGGCATCAAAGCGGCGCCCGATCTCGCTGCACTAGATGCTCTGCGAGTGAACGCGTTGGGCAAGAAAGGCGAGGTCTCTTTGAAAATGCGCGAGCTGGGCAAGATGAGCCCGGAAGAACGCCAGGTTATGGGCCCCGCGCTCAATGGTCTGAAAGACCGGCTCAACACGCTTGTGACATGCAGAAAGACCGTTCTGGAAGACGCCGTGTTGAACGCTGCGCTTGATAGCGAAACCGTGGATGTGACCCGGCCTGTTTCGCATCAGGCCCGGGGTTCGTTGCATCCGGTGGGTCAGGTGATGGAAGAATTGGCGGTGATTTTCGCCGATATGGGCTTTGCCGTGGCCGAAGGTCCAGATGTGGAAGACGATTTTCATAATTTCACCGCCCTGAACTTCCCCTCCAATCATCCCGCCCGCGATGCCCACGACACTTTCTTTCTGAAATCAGCCGAAGGTGAAACGTCAAAACTGCTGCGCACCCATACCAGTCCGGTTCAGATACGCGCCATGATGAACAAGAAGCCGCCAATCCGCATTATCGCGCCGGGACGGGTGTATCGCCGTGACTGGGATCAGACTCACACCCCCATGTTCCACCAAGTCGAGGGTCTTGTGATCGACGAGGACACCCATATGGGTCACCTGAAGGGCTGCTTGATGGATTTCGTGTCCACTTTCTTTGAAACTGATCTGGTGGAAGCCCGCTTCCGTCCCCATCACTTCCCTTTCACTGAGCCGAGTGCGGAAATGGATGTGCGTTATGAATCTGTGGGTAATGCCGTGAAAATAGGTTCGGGTGACAAATGGATGGAGGTTTTGGGCTGTGGTATGGTGCATCCCAATGTCATCAGATCCTGTGAACTTGATCCCGAGATTTATCAGGGCTTCGCCTTCGGCATGGGCGTGGATCGCCTGACCATGCTCAAATACGGCATGCCTGATCTGCGACCGTTTTTTGAACCTGATTCCCGCTGGTTATCGCACTATGGCTACAGTCCGCTGCTGCAGGCTAATCTGGCCACCGGGCTGAGCTAGGATGAGCAAGATGCCGCTCGAATCTGATCACCTGAAGATGACGGGTGTCGCGATTGCGCCGTTCATTGCACGGTTCGTCGCTTGGAGCTGAATGATGAAATTGACATACTCCTGGCTCAAAAAGCATCTGGCCACCGATCTCAGCCTTGATCAGCTGGAAGAAGCAATGACCATGGCGGGGCTAGAGATTGAGAATATCGACAATCCAGCCGGCAGGCTTGCGGCTTTCACGGTGGCCCATGTGAAAGATGCTCGACCTCATCCCAATGCAGATAGGTTGCGTGTGTGCATGGTGGAGACCCGGGACGGCGTGAAACAGATTGTCTGTGGCGCCCCCAATGCGCGCGCGGGCATGACCGCCATCTACGCCCCGCTGGGCGCTTATATTCCTGGCTTGGACCTTGCACTGGACAGGAAACCCCGCAATATCCGCGGCGTAAAAAGCCATGGCATGCTGTGCTCACCCAGAGAGTTGGAATCGGGCGAAGATCATGATGGCATCGCCGATCTGAGTGGTGACTGGGCTGTGGGCACGCCCGCGGCTGAAGCGCTGGGGCTGGATGATCCAATCATTGATTTTGAGGTTACCCCGAATCGTCCTGACTGGCTGGGTGTTCACGGCATTGCACGGGATCTGGCCGCCGCGGGCGCGGGTATGCTGAAAACTGGCCGTGTCCCGGCTGTGTCTGGCGGTTTTCCCTGTCCGGTAACGGTGAAGCTTGACTGGGCAAATGCCTGCCCGATCTTCGCTGGTCGTGTGATCAAGGGTGTGAAGAACGGCCCGTCTCCGGGTTGGCTACAGCAGTATCTGAAGGCTATCGGCATCCATCCGAAAAACCTCCTCGTAGATGTGACGAACTATATCGCTTTTGACCGGGCGCGCCCGCTGCACGTCTATGATTTGGACAAAATCGGCGAGGTGATATACGTTCGCAAGGGGGGCGGCAAACCTGATGCTCATGAGGGGTTGGATGCAAAAATCTACACCCCGGAACCCGAACACTGCGTCATCGCCGATGATGAGCGTCCGCTAGGTCTTGGCGGGATCATGGGCGGCGCTTATTCGGGTTGCTCGGACGAAACCACCGACATTTTCCTAGAATCCGCCTGGTTCGATCCCGGTATTATTCGCAAGTCCGCCCGCGAATTGGGTATCGATTCGGACGCTAAACACCGTTTTGAGCGCGGCGTGGACCCGGAAGGCTTGACGGATGGCATTGAGCTCGCCACTGCGATCATTCTCGAATATGCGGGAGGCAAAGCCAGTGATCTCACTGTGTCGGGACAGGCCCCCGCCCGCCCGCCTGATATCGCCTTCGACCCTTCCCGTGTGAAGCGTATTTTGGGTTTTGATCCCGGTGAAAGCAGGATCAAAACCATTCTCACATCGCTAGGCTTTGGTGTAATCGAGGGTGACATCTGGACTGTATCAGCGCCAAGCTGGCGCAGGGACTGTTTGCAGGCCGCCGACCTGATTGAGGAAATTGCACGCATTGCCGGTTTTGACTCTTTGCCCGCAGCGCCTTTCCGCCGCCCTGAAGGCGGGCGCTTTAGAGCGCCCGCCACTGAGCTTCAGAACCGGATCCGCACCGCACGCCGGGCCGCAGCCCATCGCGGTTATCAGGAAGCGATCACCTGGTCCTTCTGTCACCACGATCAGGCCGGGTTGTTCGGTGGAACCGGTGAAGGGCTCGAACTCGCCAATCCGATCAGCTCCGAGCTCAATGTGATGCGCCCCTCCGTCCTCATCCACCTAATCACCAATATTCAGAAAAGCACTGATCGGGGCCTTGAAGATGAACGCTATTTTGAGGCCGGGCCAATCTATCTCAATGATACGCCCGGCGGTCAGGAAACCGTTGTCGCTGCCGCCCGCCGGGTGGTCGCGGCGCGCGACTGGCGCTACGCTAGAACTCCCGATGTTTTCGACATCAAGGCCGATGCTCAGTCGCTGCTGGAAGCTGTGGGCGTGCCAGTGAAAAACCAGCAGGTGACGACCGAGGTTCGCGATTGGTGGCGCCCGGGCCGAGCGGGCGTGCTGCGCCTAGGGCCGAGAGTTCTGGCCGAGTTTGGCGAAATTCACCCCAGGGTTCTGAAAGCACTGGATATTGACAGCTGCATTCTGGCCTTTGAAGTGTTTCTGAACGCCATTCCAATGACCAGAAAGAAATCTCTAAAGGCTCGCACAGCGCTGCAACTCCCTGATCTGATGCCGGTCAGGCGCGATTTCGCTTTCCTGGTTGAAAACACCGCCGCCGCTTGTGACCTGATCAAGGCGGTCAAGAGCGTGGATAAGCATCTGATCACCGATGTGAAGCTGTTTGATGTCTATGAAGGCCAGGGCGTACCCGAAAACCAGATCTCCCTGGCGCTGGAAGCGACCCTTCAACCCACTAGAACCCCCCTGACCGACAAGGATATCGAGGCGGTCAGCGCCAAAATCATTAACGCCGCTGAGAAAGTAGGGGCAGTTCTCAGAGGTTGAGCGCAATCATCCGATTTTACAGGTGTCCAGATATGTATGCGACTGTCGTGAGCGGTGTTTGGACGCGTTTGTCCCCGATTGATTGAGGAGTTTTCACATGCCCTGCGTTCGTAAAGCTGTGATTCCCGTTGCGGGTTTGGGCACCCGAGTTCTTCCGGCTACCAAGGTGATGCCAAAGGAGATGTTACCCGTTTTTGATCGTCCGTCCCTGCAATATGTGGTGGATGAAGCCCGCGCCGCCGGGATTGAGCATTTCGTCTTTGTGACCGGGCGTCAGAAATACGCGATCGAAGATTATTTCGATCGCGCCTATGAGCTGGAAGCTACGCTGCAGAAAAAAAGCAAGACGGCCATTCTCCAAAAGCTTCAAACTTCCACTCCTGCGGCGGGTTCATGCAGTTTTGTGCGCCAGCAGGCTCCGCTGGGACTGGGTCATGCGGTGCTGTGCGCGCGCGATCTTGTGGGCGATGAACCTTTTGCAGTCATGTTGCCGGATATGCTGATGGTCTCGGATCCACCCTGCCTGCAAGCGATGACCCGGATCCATGCCGACCATGGCGGCAATCTGATTTCGGTGGAGCAAGTGCCCGCCAGTCAAGTGGACAGATATGGCATCGCTGATTTCGGTGAGATTGTGGCGCCGGGCGTGCGCCGGCTGTCGGGTATGGTGGAGAAACCCGCTTCAGACCAGGCGCCGTCCCGTCACATGATTTCCGGGCGCTATATCCTGGAGCCCGGGATTTTTGATCTTCTGGAAACCCAGGATTTAGGTGCAGGCGGTGAGATACAGCTCACCGATGCTATGGTGCGCCTGATGGACCAGAGACCTTTCCACGCCTATGAGTTCACCGGTCGCACCTATGACACCGGCTCTAAACTGGGCTATCTGGAAGCATTCCTGGCGCTTTCGGTTAGCCATGATGAACTGGGCGCACAGGCGGCGGACATGATCAGGCGTTTTGCCGACAACCTCTGAATGGCGTGCATGTGCTCCACTCCGGGACCGGAATACAGGATGCGCCGTGAAAACCAGGTCGGACCGCGCAATGAACACCACGCGACGAATCTACAAATCCGAGGACGCACGCGGCGTTGGAGGTTTTCTTCAGGACTTGGCCACAGGCTTGCAGATGGCTGAGGTGTGGCGAGCTTTTGCCTGGGACGAGATTCAGCATCGCTATCGCCGCAGTATTCTGGGCATTGTCTGGATTCTGATTGCATTCGCCTTTTTCGTAGGCGGTGTAGTTTTCTTTTTCTCGGATTTTTCCGGTATGAGCGGTGACCGGTTCGCCCTGCATGTGGCGCTGGGTTACCTGCTGTTTGTGTTCATCGTGGGCAACCTGGTGGATGGCTGCCAGGTGTTCGTGTCCTCGAAGATATGGATCAAGGCGGTGCCTCTGCCCTATTCCGTACACGTCTATCGCAGCTTGTTCCGCTCGTTCGTAAACCTGGCGCTTAACTCGATTGTGGTGGCGCTCATCATGGTCTGGGTGCGCTGGACTCCTGGCCTAGTGCTGATTCATGCGGCGCCGGCGCTTGTGGTCTATCTGATCAATGCGGTGGCGATACAATATCTTCTGGGAATGGTGGCCGCCCGATACCGAGACGTCGGTCATCTGGTGGAATCGGCCTCCCGTCTGCTGCTCTTTGTGACGCCGATCCTGTGGGTGCGCGAGGGGCTGGAGGGCGTGCGGGCTTTTGCAGCTGATCTCAATCCTCTCACCCATTATATTGATCTGATCCGGTCTCCGATCATGGGCGAGGCGCCGCGCCTTGCCAGCTGGGGCGTTGTGGGTGGTTGTACGATTGTGATTTGCTTGCTGACTCTGGTTACCGGTTCCATGTATCGCCGCCGATTGCCCTATTGGTTGTGAGGCGCCATGTCCCGAATTGCAGTAACTGATCTGACAGTCATCTACCCTCTTTTCAACCGCGCCCGCGGTTCCTTGGACACGGATGCCGCCATCAGGGATGTCGGTTCCGATTTCGATACCGAACACCGTCTGGTCCGCGACAACCGGGGTTTTATCAGGGGCGTTCGAGCGCTGAACGGGTTGTCGCTGGATATTGGTGAGGGAGAAAAGGTGGGGCTGGTGGGCTCCAATGGATCTGGCAAGACCACTCTGCTCCAGGTTCTGTCGGGGGTGTATGAGCCCGAACAAGGCTCGGTTCTTGTCGAAGGGTTCACTAACAGTCTAGTCAATATC
>RKRX01000151.1 GCA_007571185.1 Oceanicaulis sp. | reverse complement strand
CTGCAATACCTGTTTCACACGCCGTACGCTCTAATAACCGAATCTTGTAATGCGCTGCAACAAATTACCCTACTTTCAGGCCTGGTCAGACAATGACTGTTTGTTCAAGACGCTGTCCCGTCTTAATGACCGAGAAGCGTATCGCGGGCTTCTTGCACCTTGGCCGCCAGCCTGCCTGATCCGCCTGTGTCAGGATGTACCCGTTTCATCAAGTCGCGATGGGCCTGCCTTATCTCGTCGGCGGTAGCGGTATCGGGTACTCCCAGAATTTCCCGCGCCTCTTGATCTGACATTACACCCGGCGCAGCCGACGGGGCATGACGTCCAGAAGACCGGCCGGTGGTGCGACCGCCCCGCACAGCGATGCCCAGACAGCCCAGGGCCGCGCCAACCAGGGGAAGGCCCACTACAGCCAGCCCGCGTACGGTCAGCAAAACACCTAACGCCATGCCACCCAACCCCAGAATCCAGCGTAGCAGCTGTGCTGCATTCCGGGATTTCATACGAGAGATCAAAAATGTCAACGCCAGAACCACAGTTCCCAGACCCAGCAACACATAAATCAACATGAGCAACCCCACACAGAAGAGATCAGAACGAGATCGAAGCACCGTTCAGACCCGGCAATCCCAGGACCATCAGCAGTTTGCGCAATTCCTGTCGCGCAGCCACATGGCTCATGTTGAAGGCCACCGGAAAGCCCGATCCGATTAAATCAAGCAGCGTCAACCCGGCGGGGTAAAGTTCACGATAGATCACGCGTTCGGAAAACCCGGGCGCCAGACGGAAACCTATCCGCTCAGACAGAGCTCTGAGCCCCTGCCCCACACGCTGGTTATTACGCGATTCCAGATTGGAAACCCGGTTACGCATGACAAGCCAATCCACCGATTTGCGCTCACGCAAGGCTTTCTGCTTGCGACATTCCCAGACCATTTCCGAATATACGCTGGGTTTGCCCACTTCAAAGGTCTCGGGGTCGATCCCGGCCAACAGGGCGAAATCCACAAAACTGTCATTGATCGGAGTGATCAGCGTATCCGCTGCAGCATGCGCCAAACGGGAATAATGGGTGTCTCCACCTAGACAATCCACTATGATGAAGTCACAATCCCGGCTCAACTGTCCCAGAACGCTGGCCCAGGATTCATGTTCTTCGGCTTCCACATCATCAAGTGAACGCTGGGTGGATGATGCCAGCTGACCCTGTATCGGCGTGAGCAGGCTCAACCTGCGGGCGCTGGCCCAATTGAGACGATTATCCAGATAACGGGTCAGGCTGGTCTGACGCAGATCAAGATCGATCACACCCACCGCCTTATCCATGCGCATCAGCGCTACAGCCAGGTGGATGGCTATAGTAGACTTGCCAACCCCGCCTTTTTCATTGCCCACGACAATCACATGAGCGCCGCTCTGGGCCTGAGCGGCAAACACAGCAGGGTCAGCAGACACAAATACAGCTCCTTCAATCCGAATGCACGGGCGCTAGCACAGCCCGGACCCCGATATAAAGTCTTCCTGTCGGTTTTGACTGCGCAGGAGCAACTCGACGCCAGTGTCAGGGCAGAGAGTCCCATTTTCCGTCGCATGAGCTCATTGCGTGGCAAAAACTGCGGACACGATGACCTGATGGCGCATATATGTTCTGTTGCGCAAGATCGCACACTTGCGAAGCTAAACCGGCCAAGGTTAGCGTGCGCCCCTCTCTCAGGAGCCGCCAGTGTTTCATCCCGATCTCGCCCTGCCTGTCGCCTGTTCCATCGCCGAGCTGCGCGATCGGGTCTCTGAATGGCGCAGGATGAATTTGCGCATCGGGCTTGTTCCCACTATGGGCGCCCTGCATGAAGGCCATCTGGCGCTAGTCAAACAGGCGCTTGAGTCCTGCGACCGGGTTCTGGCCAGCATTTTCGTCAATCCCGCCCAGTTTGCACCGGACGAGGATTTTGACGCCTACCCCCGTACATTGGAAAGCGATACCGAAAAACTAACGACAGCCCACGCCCATCTGGTCTACGTTCCCAACCATAGAGAAATGTATCCTGAGGGCTTTGTCACCACCGTCTCGATGGCTGGCCCGGCGCTCGGGCTGGAAAGCGAGACCCGCCCCCATTTCTTCACAGGCGTGGCCACTGTGATCAGCAAGCTTCTGATCCAGGTTATGCCCGATCTCGCCGTGTTTGGGGAGAAAGATTATCAGCAATTGATGGTGATCCGCCAGCTTGCGCGCGATCTTGATCTGCCCGTCGAGGTCGCAGCCGGTAGAACAGTCCGGGAAACCGATGGGCTCGCCCTGTCTTCGCGCAATGTCTATCTTTCAGCAGAAGAACGCACACGGGCGGCAAAACTGAACGTAATCTTGAAGGAATTTGCTGACGCCTTACACCAGGGCGCCCCGGTGGCGGAGGCTCAGGCCCAGGCCAGGCATCAAGCCGAACAGACGTTTGATCATGTGGATTATATCGTGGTGCGGGATGCGGAAATGCTCAATCCTTTGCCCTCCGGCCCGCTGAAATGTGAGGCCCGAGTTCTGGCGGCGATCAAGCTGGGCAAAACCCGTCTGATCGACAATATGGCCGCGCCCAAAGCCTGATCTACCAGGCGCCCAGTTCGATCAGTTTGCGCCGAAGCTCGTCAGGCAGATCTTCACCGCCAGACTGTTTGGTAAGGTCAGCGGGCGCATCCTCAGGTTTGAGATAGCGCCAACCCTGAAAAGGACGCCGGGGCGCCGGGGCGGTTCGCACCAGCTCGGGCCCCAACCATATCTTGCACCGCTTGATGCCATCCAAATCTCTGAATTCTTCAATTTTAATAATAGATTGCCTCACTTTTATCACATGCTTTATGACCCAGTATAATGATCCGCCATCAAGGATCTCGTCCTTGCGCTTGGGCGCCATGCGGGTCACGTGAAATGTCGGTTCAGACCTGCCGGCCACCTGGTTGCGCCAGGCGGTTAGTTGCTCAACCGCATCCACGCCCACGCAGAGTTTGACCAGATGAAGAGGCATGTTTTCAATCTAGTGCAACTGCCGAGATACGCCAGGCACACGCAACACGATGTCTTCCTCTCCGTTCGTGTCAAAAATATCGAAGGTCATGGCCTTTTTCCTGTATAGAGACTTAACCATCCACATCATTAGCGAGACTTACAAGAATCGCGCCATCACCCACCTGGGCGCCCGTTTCGATTGACACCGTTTCCACAACACCGCTGCGCGGTGCAGCCAGGACATGCTCCATTTTCATAGCTTCCAGTACGGCTAGAGTCTGGCCCTTCACGACCTTCTGCCCCGGTTCAACCTGCACTGACACCACTTTGCCCGGCATGGGAGCCTTAACCACCCCTCCCAATTCCAGAGATTCCGCCGCCGCTGCAGGATTATAGAGCTCAATCAGATGCGTTTCGCCTCGGGCGGCCACCAAGACACCACTGGCGCGCCGCTCCACGCGAGCAAATACCGCTTGCCTATCCAGGCGCGCGGTAAGGCGGCTTTGTGTCAGGCGTACATCGCTGATCGTGTGCCGAACTTCACCAACCCAGACCGTGAACCCCGCTTCGTCCGGGATAAGCTGAACAGAACATCGATCGCCTTCGACATCAAGGCCCAACTCGATCGCAGCGTCCGCATTGACACGAAAGCCGTCATGGGCGCCCCACGGATCATCAGGCTCAGGCTCAAGCAGAGTCAGAGCTGCGGCAATATAGGACAGGGTCGGCGGTTTTCCGGGCGCCAGAATCCCCAGATGCGCATCAATGAAACGGGTGTCCACTTTGCCTGCTCGAAAATCAGCGTGGGCCAACGCTCGACGCAAGAAGCCCGCATTGGTCTTCACCGGATAGACGCGAACCTGTCGGTCGAGCACATCAACCAGCTTGTTGATCGCTTCAACGCGCGTTTCGCCATGAGTGACGAGCTTGGCGATCATCGGATCATAATGGACCGACACTTTGTCGCCTGGTTCCACACCGGAATCGGTACGCACACCCTTTGCAGATTGCGGCAAATCCAGGCGCTCCAACCTACCGATGGAAGGCAAGAAACCCGTGGCGGGATCCTCTGCATAAAGACGTGCCTCAATGGCCCAACCCTGTATGCCGATAGCGTCCTGTTCGGGGACCGCCCCGCCTAAGGCCACCCGCAGTTGAAGTTCGACCAGATCGGTGTCTGTAATCGCTTCAGTTACCGGATGTTCTACTTGAAGACGGGTGTTCATTTCCATGAAATAAAAGCTATTTTCATGTAGCGCGCCAGAGCCGTCCACGATGAATTCCACCGTCCCCGCACCTACATAATTCACCGCCCGGGCCGCCCGGATTGCTGCCGAACACATGGCTGCGCGCACCGTCGGGGTCATGCCCGGCGCCGGCGCCTCTTCGATGACTTTCTGGTGACGTCGCTGGAGCGAACAGTCGCGTTCATAAAAATGCACCACGCCTGCATGACTGTCGCCAAACACCTGAACCTCGATATGGCGAGGATTAAGAATGAACTTCTCGATCAGCACGCGATCATCGCCAAAGCTGGACGCGGCTTCACGCTTGCAACTTTCCAACGCCTGGGTAAAATCTCCAGCGGCGTCCACTTTGCGCATCCCCTTGCCGCCGCCGCCGGCCACCGCCTTGATCAGAACCGGATAACCGATTTTTCCAGCCTCTGCGGCCAGAAATGCAGGATCCTGGTCGCTTCCATGATAACCAGGAGTGACTGGAACGCCCGCCTTCTCCATAAGCGTTTTAGCATGATCCTTCAGCCCCATTGCCTCAATGGAATGCGCCGACGGTCCCACAAAAATGATTCCAGCTTTGACACAGGCGCGTGCAAACCCCGCATTTTCCGATAGAAAACCGTAACCGGGATGGATGGCGTTCGCCGCAGTCTGCTCGGCGGCGGCAAGGATCAAATCGACCCTGAGATAACTCTCACCGGCTGGCGCCGGACCTAGACGAACCGCCTCATCCGCCATGCGCACATGGGGTGCATTGGCATCGGCGTCGGAGTAAACCGCCACAGTAGCGATCCCCATCCGACGGGCGGTACGCATCACACGGCAAGCAATCTCGCCACGGTTAGCGATCAGAAGCTTCTTCATCATGGACGGCCATCCCATCTGGTGACAGCGATGGACGTCGTTCTGGAGCAAGCCGTCATCTGACGCAAGTTCACCCGTGCGATGAACTCGCTTCACCTTCCCTCAAGGCGCTCACCAGAACGAAGCTGATCCGTATCAGCAGGCGCCAGCCGCTCAGCCTGGCCAATGGGAGCATTTCTTAAGGGAATTATATCGCAAAGTGCCATTTGTAACAAAATCACTTGTGGGGTTGACTTTTTA
>RKRX01000183.1 GCA_007571185.1 Oceanicaulis sp. | reverse complement strand
GAGTGAAGAGTTCGCCCGCATTGGAAAGGTGATTGCCGAGCACGCTTTCGCCCGGGAGGGCAGGAACTTTCACGAATCCAGGCTGGGCGATGCCCTCAAGCGTCTCGAATTTGAAGATAACCAGGCGCTGCTCATTGCTTTGGGACGAGGTGCGGTGAGTTCAGGGGAGTTTCTGGAAGCTGTGTTCCCGGGCCGGCGTGAACACCGTGGTGATGACAACCTGTCTGATCGCGAATTGATCGAAGATGCCAAGGGTGCGCTTTACGTGCATGGTCGCGGATTGACCCCGGGAGTCTCGCTGCATTTTGCCAAATGCTGTTCTCCCATGCCCGGTGACCGGATTGTAGGCGTGCTTGATCCGGGCAAGGGTGTGCAAGTGCATGTCATAGATTGTGAACGATTGGCCCAATTTGAAGATGAAGACACGCTTGAAAACTGGATTGATCTGAAATGGACGCCGGAAGCGACCACCAATGCGAGATCCACGGGACGCGTACACGCCACTGTGCGTAACGAACCAGGTGTTCTTGCTGAAATTGCGGGTATCGTGGGTGATGTACGCGGCAACATCACCGACGTGAAAACCTTGTCGCGCACCCGAGATTTTTTCGAGATGGCGTTTGATATCGAAGTGCTTGATGTGCGACATCTGTCCAATATCGTCTCTGGACTGAAAACCAGCGCCCGGGTTGTCGAAGCGGAGCGTGCGCGTTTCGCCGGGGAAGGCCTTGCATTGCGGGAGTCGGCATGACCTCTGAGGACGTACTCGAGGAGTTCAGGGAAGCGGGGGCGCTTCTTGAAGGCCATTTCATCCTGTCATCGGGATTGCACAGCCCGGTCTTCCTGCAGAAGGCTCTGGTGTTTTGCGACGCCGCCCGGACTGGGCGCTTGTGCAAGACTTTGGCCGAGGTGATCAAGGTGTCAGGTATGGGGCCTTTCACCGCCATCGTATCACCCGCTATCGGGGGGATAATCCCCGGCTATGAAACCAGCCGCCATATGGGACATCCTTTCATGTTCGTGGAACGCGAACACGGCGAATTTGGACTGCGCCGTGGCTTTGAACTAACTGCAGCTGACCGGGTTCTGGTGATCGAAGACATTGTCACCACAGGTCTGTCCTCGCGTGAATGTATCGCAGCGATAGAAAAGACCGGCGCGAAAGTTGTCGCAGAAGGTTGCCTAGTTGACCGCTCGGGCGGCAGAGCAGATGTGGGTGTGCCGCTCATTGCGCTGGCCACAGTGAATTTTCCAGTCTATCCTGCCGGTGATTTGCCCAGAGTGCTGGAAAATATCCCGGCCATCAGACCAGGTAGCCGTTGCCTGGTTTAGGAGGCGGAACATGACACTCGAACCGCTCCGATTGGGTCTGAATATCGATCATGTGGCCACCATTCGCAATGCACGCGGGGGTATGCACCCCGACCCTTCACGCGCCGCTGCGACGGCCCGGGCGGCGGGTGCGGATGGTCTGACTATCCACTTGCGCGAGGATCGTCGACATATTATTGACACGGATATGCAGGCTGTGAGAGCTGCATCATCCTTGCCTATTAATTTGGAGATGGCCGCCACTGAAGAAATGACGGCTATCGCCGTGGCGTTCAAACCCCATGCTGCCTGCATCGTGCCGGAAAAGCGTGAGGAACGAACCACTGAGGGCGGTCTGGATGTGGCCGGGCTGCATAACTCTCTTGCTCCGGTGGTGCGGGAGTTAAGCGAAGCGGGATGCCGGGTCTCGCTCTTTATCGAACCCGATTTGGTACAGATTGCAGTTTCTGAAGTAATCGGCGCGCCGGTAGTGGAGCTACACACCGGCCGTTACGCCGAACTTTGGAACCAAGGCGGCGCAGAGGCTGCAGCAGATGAGCTTGAACGTATTGCATGGGCCTCCAGGGAGGCATGCAAGCGCGGATTGGAGCCTCATGCCGGGCATGGATTGACTTTCGACAATGTCAAACCGATCGCCGCCATCCCACAGCTGAGAGAACTCAACATCGGTCATTTTCTGGTTGGTGAAGCGATTTTCACCGGATTGGAAGCGGCAGTGAAGCGTATGCGATCGCTGATGGATGAGGCCCGGGCGGAGGCGGCCGCGTGATCATCGGCATCGGATCCGATTTGACTGATATTCGTAGGATTGCGCACTCCATATCCCGGTTCGGTGATCGGTTTCTTGATCGCATCTTCACACCGCTGGAACGTCAGCTTGCAGAGGCTCGCCCGATCTGGATCGAAACTTATGCCCGGCGATTTGCCGCCAAAGAGGCCTGCGCCAAGGCTCTTGGCGGCGGATTGTGGCGCGGGGTGAGTTTCACCCATATCGAGATTACCAATCTGCGGGGTGGAAAACCTGTGATAACCCTTTATGAAACAGCTTGTACCCGGCTTAAGGCAAAACTGCCGCGAGGCTTTGACTCACGTATTCACCTGACCATGAGTGATGATCCCCCCTATGCACAGGCTTTTGTCGTGATTGAGGCGGTTGACCTTGCCCGGTTCGGGAAGAATGGGACGCGTCATGACTGATCGTATCCGAGATTTTGAAGCGCAGCTGAACTATATATTCAACGATCGCACCTTGCTCGAACGCGCCCTGACACATGCTTCATATGGCGATGGCCGGTCCCGGCTGGAATCCAATGAGAGATTGGAGTTTCTGGGGGATCGGGTTCTGGGGCTGATGGCCAGTCAGAAACTGTTTGAAACCTTCACCGGGCTCGATGAAGGCGGACTCTCCCAGCGATTGAACGTGGTGGTGGACAGGTCCGCGTGCGCACGTGCGGCGCGTCGCTGTGGTCTAGGTGGAAAATTGCGTCTGTCAGTAGCCGAGGATCGCTTGGGCGGGCGAGAAAAAGAATCCATCTTGGCCGATGCCTGTGAAGCCGTGATTGGCGCACTTTATCTTGACGGTGGTCTTGATGCTGCGCGCGGTTTTTTCACGACTTTCTGGACTGATGAAATTGAACGGTTAGCCCAACGCCCCAGAGATGCTAAATCCCGCTTACAAGAGTGGGCGGCGCGCAGAGGGCAAGGCGTTCCCGTCTATGAAACCATGGCGCGCAAAGGGCCTGATCATCGCCCGGTCTTTGAGGTGCAGGTGCGCCTTGAAGGTCTGGAACCGGCGTACGGCGAGGGGAGCAGCAAACGAGAGGCTCAGCAGTTGGCAGCGACAGAACTGCTTGGCAGGGAAGTTGTTGATGGCTGACCGAAACATGCCGTCAGCCGGAGGTGTTCGTGCAGGCTTTGTCGCCATCATCGGCGCACCGAATGCAGGCAAATCTACCCTGGTGAATGCGCTTGTGGGTCAGAAGGTCTCTATCGTAACCCCCAAGGTGCAGACCACCCGCTTCCAGGTGCGTGGAGTGATGATGCGTGGCGGCGTCCAGGTCGTGTTGGTAGATACGCCGGGCGTATTCAACCCGCGCCGTCGTCTGGACCGGGCCATGGTGGCGGCGGCCTGGGAAGGCGCCGATGACGCTGACACCATCGTGCATGTGGTGGATGCTGCAGCCCAGCTCGGCGAGTCCAAGCGTACGCTGGAGGATGTGGAACGTGTGATTGATGGACTGCGTGCGCGTAAACTCAAGGCTATTCTGGCGCTCAACAAAATTGATCTGATCAAACGTGAAGCGTTACTGACTTTGTCTGAAAACTTTTTCAAGACAGATGTCTATAGCGATGTTTTCATGATCGACGCACGCCACAATGATCACGTTGATGATCTGGCGAACTTCATTGTTTCGCTGATGCCTAAAGGACCATTTCTCTATTCTGAAGACCAGGTCGCCGACCTGTCCGGGCGAATGCTGGCTGCTGAAATCACCCGGGAGAAACTCTATCTGCGGGTCCATGACGAGTTGCCTTATGCGCTGACCGTAGAGACTGAATACTGGAAAGAGGGAAAGGATGGTTCGGTGTGCATCAGACAGTTGGTTTATGTGGAACGTGAGAACCACAAACCGATCATTTTGGGTAAAGGCGGGCAGACCATAAAATGGGTTTCCACTGCGGCGCGTCGGGATATGGAAAAGCAGCTAGGTTGCAAGGTCCACCTTTTCCTATTTGTGAAGGTGCGCCCGGACTGGAGTGATGACCGCGCCTGTTTCAACGCCCTAGGGCTTGACTTTGGTTCCTGATGGAATGGATCGCTTCAGGCCGCATTGTCGCTGTGCGCAGTCATGGCGAGACCGATGCGATTATCGAGGTGCTGACAGCGGAACATGGCCGTCATGCCGGTCTGGTGAGGGGGGGACGATCCAGGACCATGCGGCCGATTCTACAACCGGGCAACCGTGTGCAGGTTGTCTGGTGTGCCCGTCTTGAAAGCCATCTGGGCAGTTTTCAGATTGAAGGCGAAGACATCTCTGCGGGTGTATTGATGGAATATCCCTTGGCATTGTCCGGTTTGAACGCTGCCTGCGCCATGACATCGCTCTGCTTGCCAGAACGCGAACCCCATCCATCGGTAGCGGATGCTTTTGAAGTGTTGATCGATGCCATGGACACCCCTGATCTCTGGCCTGCACTCTATGTACGTTGGGAAGCAGGTCTGCTGGCCGCTCTGGGCTACGGGCTTGATTTTGACGCATGCGCCGCCACTGGCGTGACTGAAAATCTCATCTATGTGAGCCCGAAATCAGGGCGAGCGGTATCTGCGCGGGCGGGTGAACCCTATAAAGATCGGATGCTGGCGTTACCCGCTTTCATGAAAGAATCGGTGGAGCCTGATAGCGGAGATGTGGGGGCGGGGCTCAAGCTCACCGCACATTTCATCGAACGTTGCATATTGTGGCCAACAAACCGGATGCTGCCGATTGCACGAGAGCGCATGGTTGAACGATTAACGGCTGAAGGATGGCTCTAGATCCCAGTATGCGGGAACGCGGAGGGGGTTATGGATCTTCATTGGATTCTTTCAGATCGAGCAAGGTTGTCGCGTTTGAAAGATGGACACCTCTAAAAACTCCTATTTCGGGTGAGCGGTTAATGTGAGGGCACAGCCAAGCCTTTGTTTTTTTCAGCTTCCGCTTCTCGAAATGGAGGAACATTGAACGTAAGTGCTGGGGTTTTAGAGGTGTCCAAGAAGGTGCACAGGAGCTCTGCACATTCAGGACTGTCATCGAGATAGCGCGGAAACAGGGCCGGGACACTCTCGAAACCCTGCACACGACCGCTGGACAGCTTGTCCAAAAGCTTCAACCCGCCTAACCAGCAATGGACGCGATAACCTGAATATTTACGGCAATTTAGCGTCAGCCACGCGAATTGAAAAGATACCAGCCTTGATTTTTTTTCTACGCAGAAACAGATTGAGACACGCGTTGTTTAACCAAGTAAAAAC
>RKRX01000017.1 GCA_007571185.1 Oceanicaulis sp. | reverse complement strand
AACTTTCTGGGGTCTTTGTGCCCCAGCCTCATTGAAGCGACGACAATCAGCCCTCCTCGGAGAAAATGGTTGATAGAAAGTAAAAGTTGTTGTACAGTTGTAATCAGGCGACGGTTTGAAGTTGGGCACCTCTAAAAACAGGGTTTTTAGGGGTATATTCGCCTTGTGGGCCTACAAGCTTGGTGCTCCTCCCACCATGTCGCCTTCAGACGGTTGATGGTCGATGATGACAGACCTTGTGCAGCGGGCCTAACAAGCGCGGACAGCGCCTCGCCGAAATCGCCCGTCGAAATGCCCTTGAGGTACACAGCCAAGGCTCAAACTCTTCCACTGACCTCGCCTTACGCAAATACAGCGGAACCTGATCTTCGTTCCATCAGGGTTCGACTCGCGGTCGCGCACGCGCGGCATCACAACAGGCGCCGCACCGATTCCCGTCATCACACAGCGCTCAGGCAAAAAACCATGCCGCACCAAACGCTGGCAGCTCTTTTTGTCCAGAAGGTGAGTATGCCCAGCAATGAACGCCGACACTTCAGCTTGAACCGCCACGCCAAGCAGCTTGCTTGGCTCCGGCCCGGATCACCTCAGTCAGGGGTATGATACAAAGAGGGCGGGATTCCAGAGGAACCCCGCCCAATTTTGTGGTCTTAAACCTTGTTATTGGAAAGACCGCGTCTCTCAATCAGCTATAAGGAGACTCGACCAAGCTACACGTCTCAATTTCAGATTCAACCCACAAATTGCAGTTTCTCAGGGGTGATGTATAATCGGTGCTTTCAATCGACAGACAGGAGCAGGCTATGGCGTACAGATTGGGCATTGATATGGGAACCAATTCCATCGGCTGGGCGGTTCTTGAGCTTGAAAACGGAACCGTGAGCGGGCTTGTGGATGCGGGTGTGCGCATTTTCTCTGACGGACGCAACCCCAAGGATGGCGCCTCCCTCGCTGCACAGCGGCGACAGCCACGCAGCGCCCGGCGCAATCGGGATCGCAAACTGGTGCGCAAGCGACAACTGTTGACCGCTCTCAAGGACTACGGCTTGTTGCCCCGTGATGATGAGCAGGCCAAAAGCCTGCAACATCTCGATCCCTGGATTCTCAGAGCCAAAGGGTTGGATGCCCCGCTCACTCCGTATGAGCTGGGACGCGCGCTTTTTCACCTTCAGCAAAGACGCGGTTTTCAATCGAACCGCAAAACTGACCGGGGTGACAATGAAGGCGGCGCCATCAAAGAAGGCGCTGCGCGCGCTGAACAAATGCTGCTGGAAAAAGGCTGTCGGACCCTGGGTGAACTGTTCGGAAAACGGCGACTGGAAGCACAAAGCGAAAATGCCGAACGCCCCGAAGGCCAACGCGATCCTCAACCCCCTGCCCGCGTCAGACCCACTGCCAAAGGAAACAAGATCTCCTATGACTATTATCCGACACGCGCCTTAATCAGGGTAGAATTCGAGGCGCTCTGGCAGGCCCAAGCGCCTCATCATCCAGAACTTCTGACCGATAAGGCCAAAGAAAAAGTCGCGGATGCGATCTTTTTCCAGCGCCCGTTAAAGCCCCAAGTTGTTGGTAAATGCACTTTATGCCCCGACGAAGATCGCGCGCACAAGGCCCTGCCCAGTCTACAAAGGATTAGGATATATCAGGACGTTAATCACTTGAGCTATCGGCTTCCCGGAGAGAAAGCCCAAACCCTGACCTTGGAGCAACGCGACGCAGTTGTCAGAAAACTGCTTTCCACCGGCAAGCTCAGTTTTGATGCGCTCCGCAAAACTGTTCTGAAACTGCCGCCGGGAACGAGATTCAATTTCGAGGTCAACCGTAAGGACTTGAAAGGCGATGAAACCGCCGCCAATCTGGCGTCCAAGAAACGCTGGGGGCCGGATTGGCGAAACCTTCCACTAGATACTCAGGATGCTGTCGTTGAACGTCTGCTGGAAGATGAAGACGAGGACAAGCTGGTTCAGGATTTAATGTCAGAACACGGGCTGTCGGAGGAAATTGCCCGCAATGTTTGCAGCGCGCCCTTACCCATCACTCGCGCCTCGCTCTCCCTCAAAGCGGCCCGGACGCTGTTGCCCGCCTTGAAATCAGGAGTGATCAGTTATGACAAGGCTGTAAACGACGCTTTTGGACAATCGCACTCACAGCTTGATCATCATGGCGAGATATTGGACAGGCTGCCGTATTATGGAAAGGTTCTGCATCGTCACACAGTCGGCGGCAGCGGGCGCGCCCACGATCGACCCGAGGTCCGTTTTGGCAAACTGGCCAACCCCACCGTTCACGTTGCCCTCAACCAGTTACGACGTGTTGTCAACGATCTGACGGATCGCTTTGGTTCACCTGAAGAAATCGTTGTGGAACTGGCTCGGGATCTTCCTCTATCAGCCAAAGGGAAAAGCGAACTGAAAAAACAGCAGGGCGATAACGAAAAGGCCAACGATAAGCGCCGGGAACTGCTAAAAGAATTGGGTCAGGACGATACGTACGCCAACCGATTGCGTGTGCGCCTGTGGGAAGAGCTCAATCCTGATGACCCGCTTGAACGGCGTTGCCCTTTTTCAGGTGAGCAAATTTCAAAGGCGCGGCTGTTTTCAGACGCCTTCGAGATTGAGCATATCCTGCCAAAATCGCGCACGCTTGATGACAGCCCGGCGAACAAGACCCTGTCCGCCCGCGCCGCCAACCGCTACAAACGTGAGCACAGTCCGTATGAGGCATTCGGTCAAAACCGGGAGGGTTATGATTGGGAAGATATCGTCCAGCGGTGCGCTATTTTGCCACCCAACAACGCCTGGCGTTTCGGGCCCGACGCCATGGACCGGTTTGAAAACGAGGAAACCGATTTCGCAGATCGGCAACTTGTATCCACCCAGTACATCGCCCGATTGGCGGCCAGTTATCTTGTATGGCTGGTGGGCGATCCCGTAAAAGTCTGGCCCATTCCCGGGCGCATGACATCGGATTTGCGTCACCATTGGGGCCTGAATACGCTGCTGTCGAAACCGGGCAAGGCCGCCAAGAACCGCGACGATCATCGCCATCACGCCATTGATGCCATCGTGGTGGGATTGACCGACCGGAGCCTGATGCAGGCCCTGGCGCGAGACGCTGGACGAGAGCGTGAAGAGGGCGATGCCCGGTTGATTGAACGTATTGCAGAGCCTTGGCCGGATTTTCGCAGTACGGTTGGAGAACAAATCGGAAAAATCATCGTCAGCCACAAACCCGATCACGGCATTCAGGGTTCCCTGCATAACGACACCGCCTATGGACTGGCGAGTGAGGCCGATAAGGACGGCAGGCACGATGTGGTTCGCCGCGTGCCGCTGGAAAGTCTAAAAACCTTCGACAAACTTGATCTCGTTCGTGATGACACGATTCGCCAACACCTCAAGGATGCGACTGAAGGTTTGAGCGGAACCAGCTTCACCAACGCCCTGATCAAGGCAGGTGAGACCATGACCCCACCGGTCCGCCGTATCCGTATCCTGGAGAGAATGAAAGTCATCCCGATCAGCCATGGTCGGCTCCATCCCTTCAAAGCCTATAAGGGAGATGGCAACTACTGCTATGATGTCTGGATGGGCCCCAAGAACAAATGGACGGGCGAAGTCATCTCCCGTTTTGATGCTCATCAACCGGGTTTTGATCCGCAATCTTCTTTCTCTCGGTCCGGGGGGCGCCTGCTTATGCGGCTTCGCGTTGGAGATATGATCGAAATTGGCAACAAATACGGTCAACAGGAAATTATGCGCGTGCAGAAAATGACAGCACCTTCAGGAGGCGCTCCTACATTGACTCTTGCCGAGCACAATGAAGCCAATGTCGACGCACGAAACAGAGACAAAGGCGACCTGTTCACATACCGTAACTGCACCCCCAGCGCGTTACAGAAGCACAGGGCTGTACAGTTGCGCATCTCTCCATCCGGTCGAGTTTATCGAGATCGGCGATACGGTCTTACTTCATGATCGGTCGCTTTGTCGATATCGCCTCGGACGGTCTGCATTTGAGCGTGACGCGAGGGTTCATGAAACTTTCCCGGGACCGGGAAACAGTGGGTCTTGTTCCTCTAGACGACATTGCCGCCGTTCTCGTTCACGGTCATGGCACAACCGTATCCATGAATCTCGGCGCCCAACTGGCCGAACGAGGCGGAGTTATGGTTTTGTGCGACCGGCGTCATCAACCCATCAGCTGGCTGCTGCCCGTCTCCGGTCACTACGAACAGGGGCGGCGCATGAAGGCCCAGGCTGAGGCCAGTCTTCCCCGCCGCAAGCGCATTTGGCGCGATCTTGTCAAGGCAAAAATTCGCGCCCAGGCTCGCGCTTTGGAACATACCGGCCAGACAGGCGCGGCTCTTGAATCTCTGGCGGCACGGGTAAAGTCAGGTGACCCTGATAATATCGAAGCACAGGCCGCCCGGCGTTACTGGCGCGCTTTTTTCGGCCCTGATTTTCGCCGGGATCATGGAGCTGACCCCCACAATGGCCTCCTCAATTATGGTTACACGATACTGCGTGCGGCCACCGCTCGGGCCATTATCGGCGCGGGCCTTCACCCCTCACTCTCTGTCCATCACAAAAGTGCGGGCGACGCCCTTTGCCTTGCCGATGACGTGATGGAACCGTTCAGGCCCTATGTGGACCTGCTGGCGCATCAGATGATCGAATCGGGATGTGAGAATGTCGGAACGACAGAAAAACAAACCTTGGGGCAGTTGACGGCCCTTGATGTAGAAGGACCGCGAGGCGTTATGCCTGTCCTGACAGCCCTTGAACGGCTGACCTTGTCCATTGCACGGATTTTTCTGGGCGAAGCAAAAAACCTCGATTTGCCTGGCCCGCCCCTGAGCCTGTCTGTCGCCGCGCTTGTGAAAGGCGGCGCGGCGCCCTGAACATGCGCTGATGGGCGAGCTTAGCGGATATCGCATCATGTGGATGATGGTGTTGTTCGATTTGCCTGTGGTGGAACCGGAAGAACGGCGCGCCGCCTCCAGATTCCGGCTTTATCTCAAGGATCTGGGCTTTTCCATGACCCAGTTTTCTGTTTATGTGAGAGTGACCGCAGGCAAGGAAGCGGTGGAGACCTATGTGAAGAAAATCGAGGCGGCCCTGCCCCCGGAGGGAAAAGTTTCCATCCTTCAGTTCACCGATAAACAGTATGAAAACATCATCACATTCAGATCCCGTCAGCGCAACGAACACGGTGAAAAACCGCCTCCTCAGTTGCAATTATTCTAGATTCGCGTCTGTTTTTTCCACTTTCGGGAAAGAAAAACCCTCGCCAAATCAGAAACTTGGCGAGGGTCAGGTTATAGCTGATTGAGAGACGCGGTCAAACCAAAAC
>RKRX01000073.1 GCA_007571185.1 Oceanicaulis sp. | reverse complement strand
CATGGACATACCGCCCCATCTCAGCATTCACCAGACTCTCCAGCGAGGGAGTAGCGCTCGCCAGGATGCATATTGCACCCTGAAGCCTGGCCCGGGCCACCGCCAGATCTCGGGCATTGTAGGTGAGATTTTCATCCTGCTTGTAGGTGGGGTCATGCTCTTCATCCACCACAATGGCACGCAGATGGGCGAAGGGCAGGAAAATGGATGATCGCGCCCCCGCCACGATTCGTGCGCGCCCGGACGCTGCTTCACGCCAGGTCCGGCGGCGCTCTTTGTTCGCCATGGCTGAATGCCAGAGTGCAGGCTCTGCGCCGAAGCGAGCCTTGAAGCGTCTGGTGACCGACTGGGTCAGGGCGATTTCCGGAAGTAACACCAGAATCTGTGCATCAGGCTCCCGTTGCATCAACTCGGCGATGGCTTCGAAATACACATCGGTTTTACCCGACCCCGTCACTCCGTCCAGCAGTACGGCCTGAAACCCGCCCGCCGCCACAAGCTGACACAACCGGATCACAGCCTCAGCTTGCGCCTGATTGAGCGCTACGCCTTCTGCATATGGGTCCGGCTCCTTAAATGGGGAATCAACCGGTCGGGTTTCAACTGTCAGCCCGCCAACCTGTGCTAGACGTTTGACCACCGAAACCGAAACCGACGCACGGCGGGCCAGTTCCGACGCACTGGCCGGACCTTTCCGCGCTGCGTCAAGAACTGCACGGCGCGCCGGCGTCAGCCGGGGCAGGGTTGAGACGTGGGAACAGTAGACGGTTTCTGTCGGCGAAGGTTTAAGCGCACCGGGGCTACGCAGCACCGCTTTCAAGACAATGCCAGGCGGCTCCACCAGATATTTCGCCGTCCAGTCCACAAACCGGCGCATAGAGCCGCTTATCGGCGGCCCGCCGATGACATCATCAATGGGCTTGAGTGGACGCGCGCCGTCATCTTGGCCCACTGCCCAGACTACGCCCGCCACCGAGCGCTGACCCAGCGGCGCACGTACATGATCGCCTGGCTTGAGGGAAATTCCTTCGGGAACCGAATAATCAAACGGCTCGGGCAACGGCATGGGAAACAGCACGGACACACGCTGCAAGGAAGAGGTGGGAAAGGCGATCACAGCCGGGTCACAGCTCACTGATTGATTCCTGTGCATTGTACTCAATCACAACCGGAGATCGGCAGGATTAACACATTCACAAGTTTTGTTCTGCTAGCCGAGTGGGATGAGAAGGACCATGCGTCATGATCAACCTGAATCCTGAATAATGTAGAATGGGTGATCACGCCCTGGATGGGAAGATGAAATGACCCTCCCGCTCACAAGCGCCGACCTGCCAGCAGATGCTGCTATTGATGCGTTTCTCAGTCACCTGAAAGGCGAGCGGCGCCTGAGCCTACGCACGCACGACGCCTATGGCCGCGACCTTAGAGGGTTGATCACCTTTCTCACCGCCCATCTTGGCCGCGCCCCCGTGCTGGCCGATCTGGCCGAGCTCACCGGACCGGACTGGCGCGCCTGGCTGGCTGATCGCCGTCGCGATGGTGTTGGCGCTCGCACACTTCGGCGCGCCTTGTCGGCGGTGCGCACTTTCCACGCCTATGGCCGGCGCCGCTGGGGATTAAACAATACCGCACTCGGCCTAGTGGAAACGCCCAAAGCCACGCCACGCAGGCTACGACCTGTGAGCATCAGCGCCGCAAAATCATTGATCAGAGAAGCTGGAGAAGCCAGCGCCGTCAGTTGGATCGGCGCTCGGGATGGAGCTGTACTCAGCCTTCTTTACGGATGCGGATTGCGGATTTCCGAAGCCTTGGCGTTGACCGGCGCCGATCGCCGGTTACCCGATGTTCTGCTTGTCACCGGCAAGGGCGGCAAGACCCGCATCGTCCCAGTGTTGCCCGTCGTGCGAGACGCCGTCAACGCCTATGTAGAAGCCTGCCCGTTTGATCTTGAGTCGGCTTCATCCCTGTTTCGTACCCGGCGAGGCGGGGCCTTGCAACCGCGCGCCGTGCAAGCGGCCATGCAGACCCTGCGCACACGACTGGGATTACCCGCCAAAACCACTCCCCATGCTTTGCGGCATGCGTTCGCCACCCATCTGCTAGCCAATGGCGGCGATCTGCGTGCAATCCAGGATCTTCTGGGCCATGCCTCGTTAAGCACCACCCAGATCTATACCGATGTTGAAGCCAGCGGATTGATGGCGATTCATGCCGGCTGCCACCCTCGCGCACGCAAAACATCAAAGGCAAGAAGCACCCCGCGATAGCATGTGACAGTTTGGTCTGGGCAATAATCTCTCTGAAAGTTCACATCTGCATGATCCGGTCTTCCACGCCCATAGCGGCCTGTCGGACCGCTTCGGACAGAGTGGGGTGAGCGTGACAGGTTCGTGCAATATCTTCGGAGGACGCGCGAAATTCCATAGCAACAGCCAGTTCCGCCACCAGTTCGCCCGCATTTGGACCAATCAGATGCGCGCCCAGGATTTCATCAGTTTCAGCGTCGGCCAGGATTTTCACAAATCCGTCTGTATGACCATTGGTGCGAGCGCGCGAGTTGGCCATAAACGGGAAGGAGCCGGATTTGTATTTGCAGCCCGCCTGCTTGAGTTGCTCCTCAGTCCGCCCCACCGAAGCAATCTCGGGGGAGGTGTAGACCACGTTCGGGATCACATCGACATTCACATGACCGGCCTTGCCCGCAATCAGTTCAGCCACGGCGACACCTTCATCTTCAGCCTTGTGGGCCAGCATCGGACCGGAAGTGGCGTCCCCGATCACCCAGGCGCCGTCAGCAGCTTTCCAGTGATCGTGGATAATCATGCCACGCTTATCGGTCTTGATGCCGATGGCCTCCAGCCCCAAGCCTTCGGTGTACGGACGGCGACCGATGCAGACCAGGACCACATCGGCGTCGAGCACCTCACCTTCACCGCCCTCGGCCGGTTCAGTGGAAACTTTCAATTTGGTTTTGAATTTTTTAACATCGGTTACCTTTGTAGACAACCTGAAAGCCATACCCTGCTTCTTGAACAGACGCCCTGCCTGTCTGGAAACCTCACCGTCCATGCCCGGAAGAACACGATCAAGAAACTCAACCACGGTTACATCCGCACCCAGACGGCGCCAGACCGAACCCAGCTCCAAGCCTATCACCCCCGCACCGATGACGACCATCTTCCCGGGCACAGCCTCCAGCGTAAGCGCACCTGTGGAAGAGACAATCCGTTCCTCATCAATCTCAATGCCCGGTAGTGGAGCCGATTCCGACCCAGTGGCGATAACAATATTCCTAGCGGACAGTTCTGTTTGCCCGCCATGACTTTTGGTGACAAGCACCCTGCCGCAACCGGTGATCCGACCCTTACCGGCAAAACAATCCACTTTGTTCTTCCTGAGCAGGAACGCTACGCCCTTGGTCAAGCCATCTACGGCGTCGTCCTTCCAGGCCATCATCTTTTTGAGATTGAGCGACAGCTTGCCGATCCCAACACCCATACCGGCGAAATCCCTGTTCGCCTCTTCATACCGTTCCGAGGCATGCAGCAACGCCTTGGAGGGGATGCAGCCCACATTCAGGCAGGCGCCGCCCAGCTTGTCACGCATGTCCACAACCGCCGTCTTTAGACCCAACTGGCCTGCGCGAATAGCGCAGTTATAGCCGCCGGGGCCTGCACCGATAATCACCACATCATATTGATCCGCCATGAAGTCCGCCATCATGCACCAGCACGCGCCAACATCGGCGCACCAAGGAAAAATCTGTCCCACCCTACTCTCACCCTTTGCCGCGTCAATCAACCAGACGCGCAGGACAGGGCCATCGCTTTTTGAGTCGGGGCCTGAAAATGACCGTTTCGGACACGTTCATCACCAAGCTTGAAAAGTTGCACACTCCCAACCCGGACACAGCGCCAGAAAGGCTCGCCTTTCATGTCCCGGTCTCGCCGGACCGCTACTCTCCGGCTCCGATAACCCGAAAATCAACCGGTGTCACATATTCGGGGCTAGGCAAGACGCTGGACCCGAGGCGTGACGCCACCCCGCGCGGGCTCCACCCGCCAGCGCGATTCCAGTCCGGTTTCAAAGCGCGTGTCCTTGACAGTGGAAACCGACACGAAATCGGCCAGAGCTTCGTCCGGGGTCAGGGTCAGCAACACATAACCGCGCGTATACATCTCGTGATGGAGAATATGCGGATTGGCCTTTTTCGTCATGGCGCCGAAATTGAGGCTCGGGGCGTTCACATATTCATAATCGGACGGGCTGGTGACCGAGGTGACGCCAAACTCTACCCCTACGCGCTCACCAGCGTCATTGGTCAGATCCACAGTCCAGAAATTATGGCTGTCACCGGTTAAGACAATGAAATCGGCATGTGCTTCAAGAGCCGTGTTGAACAGACGCTCACGCTCGGCCGGAAAACCATCCCAAGCATCCAGTGTGAAGGGTATGCCGAACCTGGTGCGCTGTACGGTATCCCACACTTCACCACCCGCCATACACATCGCCCACCGTAACCAGATCGGGGTTTCTCTGGTATAGTCAGGGAAATTCGCCTGACCCATCCGCACCTGGTTGGCGAAAATTCGCCAAGGCTTGTCCGCCCGCACGGACTGATCCAGAGCCTCGCTCACAAAGTTGAATTGTTCCGCCCCCAGAAGAGTGCGGTCATCCCCGCCGACCGTCTCTTCAAGCCAGGTCCGAACCCGGGCGCGCACTTCAGGATCATCGCCATCAGAATCCAGCGGCACGGGAAAATAGTCGTAGTTCTTCTCTTCAGAGCGAGCCAGAAGTCGACTTTCCAGAAAAATGAGGGTCGCCAGATCACCAATCTCCAGCGCGCCATAGCGGGCCACGGCGTTTCCCGTCTCCCGGACAGGCAACCAGGCGTAATAAGCACGCAAGGCCGCATTCCGACGTGTGACCCACTCACCTTCGTCCCGATCGGGATTGTGGTTTTCCGCACCAATTCTGTGAGAATTATTGGCGATTTCATGATCATCCCAGATCATCACCCAAGGCGCCGCCGCCTTCAGCGCCATCAGGTCAGGATCGGCGGAATACTGGGCATGGCGCCGGACGTAATCGTCGTAGGTCACGAGCTCGTGGCCGGGATCAACCACGCGGCCCAGACGTGCAGCATCTTCCTGAGCATACCCCCCGGAGCCGTATTCATAGATATAATCGCCCAGATGCACAACCAGATCAATATCGCCCCGATCAGCAGCGGCGCGATAGGCGTTGAAAAAACCCGCCGGATAGTTCGAGCAAGAAAAGGCGGCGATCGCGTACCTAGCCACCGCGCCCACAGGCAGAGTGCGAGTCTGACCTGTGGACGACATCTCGTTGCCATAAATGAAGCGATACCAGTAGGTGCGACCCGCTAGAAGGCCGGCCGCCAGCA
>RKRX01000043.1 GCA_007571185.1 Oceanicaulis sp. | reverse complement strand
CTTCCATGGCAGGGGTGGGCGCCTCAATGACGCCAAGTCCGTGAAGAGCGCGGCTGAATACGTCTTTGCCCCAGACCGACTTGAGAATTTCAACCTGATCTAGCCAATCCGCGGTCGCCTGAGCCGGTCGTAGCGCTTCGGCGATGACACGGGCGCGAGGCGCTTGATCCCGGCTTTCCTCCGCGCCCGGCCAGAACCGCACTGCATTGCGATCCACACCCAGTGCGCCAATCAGGGTCTTCATCGCGCTTTGAGGATGGGCGGGGTCAATGGCCTCCCAAGCGCGGGCATCCATATCTCGCGCAAGGCCCGGCAACACCACACAGCCTCGGGGAAGTCGGGCGATCACGCGCATCAGCTCGGCGGCGGCGGGAATAGACCCGGTTAAACCCGCCGCGATGACCGGGTCGTCAGGAGGCGTGTCATGCCAGCGCTGGGTCAGAGCCTTGAGCATCAAAGACCGGCGCCGTGCTGGATCCACGCATTCCAACTCCTTGAGGCGTTCAGGCCAGGCTTGCAGGATAATGTCGAGGAAGAGGGCCGCTTCCTGCATATGCGCGGGAAGCGTGGCGCGGATTTCTTGGGTTAAGGAGCTGAGATCGTTCACCTCTTCGGTGGCAAGGTCGTCAATCAACAGACCCATGTCATCAGCTAGCGCCAGCGCGCCGCCCACTCCTATTGACCGCCCCGCAGCGTCTTCCTTGCGCATGATCAGGCGGGTCAATTCGAAGCGGCGGCGTAAATCCGGGATGGCTTTCGGTATGTGAGCGGCAAGTTCGCCGGGCTCAAACGGCGGTTCATCTGCATCCACATTCCCAATCGGGTGAATGACAGGCAAAAGGGTTGCGCCGGATTTGAATCGTGCGAAGGCTTCAATCAACTCCCGCTTCGCCCGACGAGTCGGAATGAGCACCGTGACTGCGCGCAGTGTCCGGGGATCCGGGAAGGCTTCCAGAAGCCCGCGCGCCAGCTCGACCAGGAACGGAGCGGCGGACGGCAGGGTGTAAACCCGCGGCGCAGGGCCGGAAAACAGGGAGTCAACATTCATGGTGCGGAGTATAACGGAGATTCACCTCCGATGTAACCCCTGACCACGGTTGTCCGGGGGTGAGCGCCTACTGATACGCTTGCGCAAACACGGACGGTGTGATTTTACGCACCGCTTTGCGCACCGGGGTCAGGGCGGGGTGACCGATAGTCCTGACGAAATGGCGTGCCACGCGGGGCAGAAGACCGAGGTATTCCGGTTTATCATCGCGTTTGGACGATCGTACAAGGCGCCCCAGGGTCATGGCGTTGCGCTGAGCCGCCAACACTGCGACGGCGGCGTCAAAATCATCCCTGTCGGCCAAGCCTGCGGCGTTGAAAAAGCGATCTGTCAACGGTCTGACCAGATTCGCGTCGACATCCCGGCGCGGGTCTTCGATCAGCGAGACAAGGTCATAGGCGGGATGACCAAACAGGGCGTTCTGGAAGCCAAGCAGGCCAACCCTGGCTTCAGCCTTGCGTTCAGGCAACCAGATCAGGTTTCCGGCATGATAATCACGCAGGTTCAGACCGGGAGCATGGGCGCCCAGCACGGGCAGGACCTCAGCCCAGGCGTTCACCCAGTCAGACTTGTCAGCATCTGACAGTGTTTTGTCCCGCAAGGGCGCATACCAGTCGGCAAAGAGCTCAATCTCGGCCTCAAGGATCGGCCTGTCATGGTCCTGAAGGGTCCAGCCATGGCCGAAAGCGTGCAGGTCGCGTTGAAAGGAGGAGCGGTAAATCGCCGCCAGGGTCTCCACGGCTGTGATGTAAAGCGTGCTTTCATCTGCGGCGTCGGGGGACAGGCGGGCAAAAAGCGCATCGCCCAGATCCTCAAGGATCACAAAGCCTGCATCAATATCGGCTTCCATAACCCTGGGCGCTGAAAACCCTCGCGCAGTGAGGGCGCAGGCAAGTGCGGTGAAGGCGGTGACGCCGGGGCCGGTCAACCGGGCGATAGGGGCGTATTCTGGAGTGCGATGCTCCCCGAGCGAGGCTTCCGCCGCACCGGGCGCGTCCATCAGGATGGCGCTGCGGGTGTGGTCGCGCAGACGGAAACAGGACCGGGTCGAACTTTTGCCAGGGAAGGTTTCGACCCGCGCATGACCCCACCCCGTCTGTTTGAGGAAGGCTTGGCGCGCCGCAATACGGGAATCAGTTCGCCAACTGTCCAAGGCGCGTTGTCCATGACCCAAATCCGATGAGTGTGGCGGTGCGTCCATGCGGCCCGGTCTCTGTCAAGATAATGTCGAGTCGGTCGGTCGGTCGGCGGTCTCCCATGCGGTCCGGCCATTCGATGAGTATGATCGTGTGATCGGGCGCCTCGTCAATACCCAACTCATCCAGCTCTTCCGCGTCTTCAAGGCGATAGAGATCTGCATGAAGCAGCAGCAATCCTGACCGGGTTTCATAGTGCTGAACCAAGGTATAAGTCGGGCTTGGCGCATCGGTAACGCCGGTCAGCGCTTCAATCACGCCGCGTGCGAGCGTGGTCTTGCCCGCGCCTAGATCGCCTTCCAAAAGGACCATGTCGCCCGCCTGCAACATCTGGGCCAGGCGGGCGCCGAACCTGCTTGTCGCATCCGTATCCGGTAGCAATAGAGTCAGGGTACTCATAAGGTGTTGATAGGATGGTTCACTCCCACCGGCAACATGGAGTCATGGCCGATCCGGAACCATAGACAGATTTGAAGGGGCGCACACGTGTCCGGCACACTGATTATCGGCGGCGGTCAGGCTGCTCTGTCCGCGGCGGCGGAATTGCGCAAACACAGATATGATCGTCCCATAACCATGCTGACGGATGAAGCGGTCGCTCCGTATCAGCGCCCGCCTTTATCCAAAGCCTATCTGTCGGGTGAGTTGTCGCGGGACAGGCTCTGGCTGAAGCCTGCCGCCTGGTACCAAAATGCCGGGATCAATCTGCGCACGGCGGTGCATATCACAGCTCTTGATCGCGGCGCTTGTGACGTCATCGCCCATACCGGTGAGCGGATCGGCTATGACACCTTGATTCTGGCGATGGGCGGGCAGGCACGGCGCTTGCCGGTTCCTGGTACGAATCTGGACAGGGTGCATGTGCTGCGCACTCTGGCGGAGACCGAAACCCTCTCCGCTGCGTTCCATGAGGCCCGTTCCATCATCATTATCGGGGCGGGTTATATCGGACTGGAGGTGGCGGCCTCCGCGCGCAAGCGCGGCATGGCCGTCACCGTGCTTGAAGCGGCGGCGCGACCCATGGCGCGGACGGCCAGCGCTCTTGTCGGAGGTTGGTTCGGGGCGATTCACCGAGGGTATGGCGTCGATCTGCGGGTGAATACGCCTGTGAAAGCGATTGTGGGTGATGAGAAAGCCACGGGAGTTGAACTTGATGATGGTGAGATGATCGAGGCTGATCTTGTGCTGGTCGCCGCCGGGCTCAGTGTCAATGACGGTCTTGCCGCCACCGCTGGACTGGCGTGTGAAGATGGAATTGTGGTGGACCATCAAGCGCGCACCGAAGACGGCAATATCTACGCCATCGGGGATGTCGCCCGTTTCCATTCCCGGCTTTACGACCGATCCTTGCGACTTGAGTCCGTGCAGAACGCGGTTGATCAGGCCAGAGTTGCCGCCAGAGCCATTTGCGGACAGGCGGTGGACTATGATCCGGTTCCCTGGTTCTGGTCAGATCAGTATGAAATGAAGTTACAGATCACCGGGTTGATTGAGGGGGCGGACGAGAGGGTCCGTCGCGGGGATCCCGAAGAGGGCAGGTTCGCCCTGTTTCATCTCAGGGACGGTGTGATGATAGCGTGTGAAGCCATCAACAGTGTTCCTGAATACAGGGCCGCCCAGCACATGATTGCAACGGGCGCGCGCCCGGCCCCTGATCGTTTGCGCAACCCCGGTGTGGCGATGAAGACGTTCCTGCCCTAAATAGGATTCCGGCATCAACGCGTTTGGGCGCGGGAACGAAGACAGGACACCTTCACATGGCGAAAATTACTTTTATTGAGTATGACGGGGCTGAACATTCGGTTGATATTCAGGACGGGCTGACAGTCATGGAGGGTGCGATCCGCAACATGGTGCCCGGTATTGACGCCGATTGCGGCGGCGCTTGCGCTTGCGCCACATGTCACGTCTATGTTGATCCCGCATGGTCGGGGAAGATCGGCGAACGCTCGTCCATGGAAGAATCCATGCTTGATTTCGCGTCAGATGTTCAGGATGCTTCCCGCTTATCCTGCCAAATTAAAGTGACTGCCGAAATGGACGGTCTGGTCGTCCGGTTGCCTAAAGAGCAAGGTTGATTGGCGCCGACCGGTGGCCGTTATTGAGAGTGTTTCAGTTTGATTTTTGGGCTCGGTATTTCTGCCCGAGTCCGGGCTTGGTGGACATGCACCATGCCTTCGTTAGGCACGGTCCTTGAAAATTTTGGGAATTGTACGTCAAAGTACCATTCGTAATAAAACCAATAACTTAAAGCCATATCATCTCAATCTCTGGCTTGTTATATAAAAAACCAATATGAGGGACAGCACAGGATATAAATATCCTCGCTTCCTGCTAGGATTGGGGTGGTGTATAAATTTGCTGACCTACCCCGAAAATATGAAATACGTGAACGGAGAATTTTCTGATGGCGCACCTGACAAAGCAGGAACAGCAGGAGGTTATCCGGTTCATTGAGGCAGGCAAGCCCGTGCCTGACAAATATCGGTTTCTTCTGTTCGAGAACAAGCGTGAGGTTGAACTGGTCTGGAACGGTAAGACTGACAAGGTGACCGAAGTTGTTTTGCCTTTCCAGACGATTGAGCAGGTGGATGAGCCGCGCACGGAAAAACCGACAAATCAGCAAGAAGACCTGTTTGCGATGGACAGCCGTGGCCGTCAACTCAAAGGGTGGACCAACAAGCTGATTTGGGGGGATAACAAGCTCATTCTGTCATCTCTGAAAAATGGTCCTTTACGTGAAGAGATTGAACGTCAGGGTGGTATCAAGCTCATTTATATTGATCCGCCTTTTGATGTTGGCGCAGATTTTTCAATGGATATATCGATTGGTGATGACAAACTCACCAAGAAACCCGGCATATTGGAAGAATTAGCGTATCGAGACACATGGGGGCATGGTGCAGATTCGTTTATTTCAATGATTTATGAGCGATTGGTGCTTATGCGGGATTTGCTGGCAGACGACGGCAGCATATATGTTCATTGTGATTGGCGGACAAATAGCTATATTCGCCTTATCCTTGACGAGATTTTTGGCCGAGAATACTTTGTTAATCAAATTGAATAGGCTTACAAAACTGGAGGTATACCTGAAAAAATAGGATTTTCTAAAAAACACGACCATATTTTATTTTATTCTCGATGTGAAACACCCATTTTCAATCATAT